>JAXJVS010000024.1:0-6003 GCA_036308445.1 Bacilli bacterium
CTATTCATTGTCTTTATTAAGAATAAAAGAAAAACAAGAAGCGAGTGATGGTACTATTAAATATCTTTTTGAATTAGAAGATGGTGGTTTAATAGAAGCTGTATTTATGGTTCATGACTATGGTAAGAGTTTATGTGTAACTAGTCAGTTAGGATGTAATATGGGCTGTAAATTCTGTGCTAGTGGTTTATTAAAGAAGCAAAGAAACTTAACTGCGGCAGACATGGTTTTACAAGTTTTAACAGTAATGCATGATACTGATGATAGAGTGAGTCATGTGGTCATTTTGGGAACTGGTGAACCTTTTGATAATTATGATGAAGTGATGAAATTTATTTATATTATTAATCATGCTAAAGGTTTAGCAATTGGTGCTAGACATATTACAGTTTCTACTTGTGGTTTAATTCCTGGCATTGAAAGATTATCAAGTGAAGGTATTCAAGTGAATCTAGCTATTTCATTACATGCTTCTAATAATGAAGTCAGAGATACTCTTATGCCTATTAATAAGCGTTATAATATGGAAGCTTTAAGAGAAGCTTTGAAAGATTATATAGCTAAGACAAATCGAAGAGTGACTTTTGAATATATTTTATTAAAAGATGTTAATGATAGTTTAGCTCATGCTAGACAATTAGCTCATTATATAAGAGGATTAAATGCTTATGTGAATTTAATTCCTTATAATGCAGTAGATGAACATGGTTTTAAAGAATCTTCTAAAGCCAGTGTACAGGCTTTTAAAGATGAATTATTAAGATTAAAGATTAATGCGACTTTAAGAAAAGAACATGGTCGTGATATAGATGGAGCATGTGGACAATTAAGAGCAAAACGAATGAGAGGTGAATCATCATGAACATAGTTGAAAAAGTAGATATTGGTAATACTAGAGAAATTAATCAGGATTATGTTGGTTATAAGCAAATCTCTGATAATGAAGCTTTTTTAGTTGTTTGTGATGGTATGGGTGGTCATAATGCAGGAGAAGTCGCTTCTTATATGGCTGGACAATATATTTTAGAATGCTGTAGTCTTCATGATGAATTTTCTAATGAAGAAGAAATTAAAGCATGGTTACATTATTTAATTAATAATGCTAATAGAATAGTTCATGAAAAATCATTAACAGATGAGCATTTAAAAGGTATGGGGACAACTGTCGTCTTAGCTTATATTAAAGATCATATGTTGTATGTTGCTCATGTTGGTGATTCTCGTGCTTATTTGGTAGATGATACAATTGAAAGATTAACAGTTGATGATACATTAGTAAACGCTTTAGTGAAAAGTGGAAGTATTAGTGAAGAAGAAGCACAATTTCATCCAAGAAAGAATATTTTACTACAGGCAATAGGGGTATCTACACCTTTAAAAATATCTTTCTATGAAAAAGAATTAAATCATCAGGCTGTTTTATTATGTAGTGATGGTTTATATAATTCTTTATCAGAAGAAAGAATTAAAGAAATATTTCATGCTTATTCTTCTTTAGAAGAAAGAGCTGTTCAGCTTATTGAACAGGCAAAGATTTATGGTGGATATGATAATATCGGTTTAGTCATTGCAGATAAGGAGGAATTATCAGATGAGTCGCATTAATCAGATTATTGCGGGACGTTATATTATAAAAGAATTAATTGGTCAAGGTGGTATGGCTGATGTTTATTTAGCTGAAGATAAAATATTAGAACGTGTAGTCGCTATTAAATTATTACGTTCATCATTAACTGGTGATCCTGTTTATATTACTCGTTTTCATCGTGAAGCAAGTGCTGCTGCTGCTTTAAGTCATAAAAACATTGTACAGATTTATGATGTTGGTGAAGAGGATGATAATTATTATATTGTGATGGAATATGTTCCTGGTCAGACATTAAAAGAATTAATATATAAAAGAGGAGCATTACATTATGTAGAAGCTATTGATATTATGAAGCAAGTTGTTAGTGCTACTGCTAAAGCTCATTCTATGGGAATTATTCATCGTGATTTAAAACCACAGAATATTTTAGTTACTGATAGTGGAGTTGTTAAGATTGCTGACTTTGGTATTGCTTCTATTCAGTCTTTGTCACAAGTGACACAGACTGATACGATTATGGGTTCTTTACATTATTTAGCACCTGAAATTGCTAGAGGAGAGAAAGCGACAGTTCAAAGTGATTTATATGCTTTAGGAATTGTTTTTTATGAGTTATTAAGAGGTGAAGTTCCTTTTAATGGGGAATCTCCAGTGAATATTGCTTTAAAGCATATGAGGGATGAAATTCCTTCTTTAAGAGCTTTTAATCCATCTATTCCTCAATCAGTAGAGAATATTGTGATTAAAGCTACAGCTAAAAATATAAAAGATAGATATTCATTTGCAAAAGAAATGTTTGAAGATTTATCAACTTGTATGAAAAGAGAAAAAGAAGAAAAATTAGTCTTTACATACCAAGAAGAACAAGAACCAACAATCATTGCTGATAATGAAAAATTCTTTACTAAATCAACAGAAGAAATCAAAACTGAAGAAGTAGAAGAAAAACCAAAGAAAAAATCTAATAAAAAATATGCTGTTATTGGCGGAATAATTGGGGCTGTTGTACTTATAGGTTTCGTTATTTATTTTGCTTTTATTGCCGGAGGAAATAATTTCCCAATGCCTAATGTAGTAGGTTTAATTGAAGATGAAGCCATAGAAATTCTTGTTGAAAAAGAGTTAGAAGTTGATGAAACACAAACAATCAGAGAATTAAGTGATGAATATGAAGAAGGATATGTTATTTCAACTAATCCTATTTCTAATAGTTCAGTTAAAGAAGGGGATAGCGTTGTAATAACAGTTTCTTCAGGTAAATATATTGTTGTTGATGACTATGTTGGTAAAGATTATGATGATGTTAAAGAGTCGTTAGAAGCTTTAGGATTTGAAGTTAATAAAGAAGAAGTCGCTAGTGAAGAAACAATTGGTAAAATTGTAGGTCAATCCTTATTAGCTCAACAGAAGTATGATCCACATACTCAAGATAAAGAAATAACATTACAAGTTTCTAAAGGAATTGAAATATCAGTACCAAATGTTTATGGACAATCTATAACTGAAGCAAAAGCTTTATTAGAAAGTAGTGAATATGGCTTTAAAGTTAAACTTGAAGTCTTAACACCACCAACAACAGCTTCGGAAATAGAAACAATGAAATTAAATGTTGTTATGACTCAATCTATTAAAGCATTTACAAAGATGACAAAGAAATTAGGAACAGAAATAACATTAGGATATTATGATACTCGTCCAGAGATACCGGTAGATGAACCTGATGATACTGATGTTCCTGAAGAGCCAGCAATTGATAATCCAGAAACGGAGTAATATATGTTAAAGGGTAGAATAGTGAAAGCTTTATCAGGTTTTTATTATGTAGAGTGTGATGGGATTATTCATCAATGTAAGGCAAGAGGTAAGTTTAGAAAGAAAGATTTAAAACCTCTTGTAGGTGATTATTGTGATTTTAATAAAGAAGAAGGTAGTGATGGATATATTCTATCTATTGATAAAAGAAAGAATGAGTTAGTAAGACCACCGATTGTGAATGTTGATCAGGCATTACTTGTTTTTTCAGCTAAGGAACCTGATTTTAGTTCATTGTTATTAGATAGATTTCTCATGGTTATTGAATCAAAAAATATAGAACCAATCATCTGTGTTTCTAAAATTGATTTATGTGACAAGGAATCTATTGAAAAAAAATTAGAACCGTATATAATAGCTGGATATAAGGTAGTATATATAAGTTCTAAGGATCATATTGGACTAGATAAGATTAAAGATTTATTAAAAGAGAGAGTAACGGTGATTACTGGCCAAAGTGGTGTAGGTAAATCAAGCTTATTAAATGCATTAGATATTCGTTTGAATATAGATACAAACGAAATATCTAAAGCATTGGGTAGAGGTAAACACACGACTAGACATGTAGAGCTTATTGATATGTATGATGGTTATGTTGCTGATACACCAGGTTTTTCTTCTTTAGAGATAGAAGGGGAACCGATAGATATCGCTACTGCATATCATGATTTTAAAGAGTTATCTTATGAGTGTAAGTTTAGAGGTTGTTTACATGATAGTGAACCACATTGTGCGATTAAGGAAGCAGTAGAAAGTGGTAAGATATCACAGGAAAGATATGATCATTATTTAATGTTTTTAAAGGAAGCAAAGGAGAATAAGGAGAAAAGATATGGTTAAGATTGCGCCCTCGGTTTTATCAGCAGATTTTACAATTTTAAAGGAAGAGATTGATTCAATTAAGAGAGGTGGAGCAGATTGGATTCATTATGATGTTATGGATGGTCATTTTGTTCCTAATATTTCATTTGGTTATTCTATTTTAAAGAATATTTCTAAAGCAACAGATATGTATTTAGATGTACATTTAATGATTAGTGATCCAATGAAATATGTCGATGAATTCATTAAAGCTCATGCTTCATTGATTACTTTTCATATTGAAGCCATGGAAAATGAAGAAAAGACAAAAGAATTAATTAAACATTTAAAACATAAAGGGGTTGATATTGGTATAAGTATTAAACCAAATACACCAGTAAATGCGATTGAAAAATATTTAAAAGATATTGATTTAGTCTTAGTTATGAGTGTAGAACCTGGTTTTGGTGGTCAATCATTTATGTTTGATTCTTTAGATAAAATTACAGAGTTAGCTTTATTAAAAGATGAGTATCATTTTTTAATAGAAGTTGATGGTGGTATTAATGATGAAACAGGTCGTATGTGCGTAGAAGCAGGTGCTGATGTATTAGTAGCTGGTAGCTACGTCTTTAACAAAGAAGATAGAAAGAAGGCTATTGATTCTTTAAAATGAAGAAAATAGGAATATATAGCTCAATTGATGTAGGTGAAGTCAAAAACAAAAACATCGATTATATAGCGGTTGATAATGGTGTTACACACCTTATCAACCAGCATATAAAACCATTGTTTGTGATAGGGGATTTAGATTCTTTAGAAGATGATAAGTTATTAGATAACTATGATATGAAAGTATATCCTTCGATTAAAGATGATACTGATACAGCACTCGCAATCAATGAAGCTATAAAGCTAGGGTTTACTTCTATTGATTTATATGGTGTAACACATAAAAGATTAGATCATTTTATGGCAGTACTATGTCTACTTAGAAAGTATTCTCACATCAATATAACTATCTATGATGAATATAATAAGATCTATCTATTAAAACAAGGACATCATATTATTCAAAAAGATAACTATAAATATTTCTCACTCTTTGCTTATATCCCTACATATGTGACATTAAAAGATTGTCATTATCCGCTTAATAATTATCTATTAGATCCTAATGATCCATTATGTGTATCTAATCAGATGAACAACGAGACAGCCGATATAACAATCAGTGAAGATATATTATTTATACAATCAACATGAGTTATAACTCATGTTTTTTTGTATTTATGATAAATTATATTAGATGTTTAAAATATCAAGAAATTTATAGATGATGATGATTATCTCTATTTATTGCAGTTGCATTAAAAGAAAAAGGATCATTGTTTACTTGTTCAAGACGTTTTAAAAAGACAATGGAAGTATATGATATTTCATTTTATAAGAAAAGATATTACAAAAGCACAATTACTAATAAAGGTTCTAACTCAAATAGAAGTTAGAACCTTTATTGCTTTTATTTTAATACTAATTCCTTGTATTTGTCATATTCGTCTTCAGGAATGTTTAATGCTTTCATTGCTTCAATGATATCTAAATTGAAACTGTTCATGATGTTTTTAATGGCATTGATATTGCTTAGGATCTGTCCTTCCTGAATGCCTTGCTGAATGCCAACATTCTTGATTTCTTCCCAGATTTCACACATGATTTTTATTCCTCCTTCAGTTTCCTTATAGTATTTCATTGCTTGTTTTAGTACAGGATTATACATATCTTCTGCTTTTGTCTGCTTC
>JAXJVS010000025.1:0-2378 GCA_036308445.1 Bacilli bacterium
ATATCAGAGTTAAACAATTAATAAAAACCAATACAATTGGAAAGGATAAAACAAAATGTAGATCCTATATTATTATATTGACTTTTCCACCTCGTACACAAATTACATTTTTTCTTTGCATTTCATTTGCTATTGTAATTTTTTATACTTTGAATTATACTTTTTTGTGCTTTTCTCATTTTACGATTTTTTCTATATCAGTAGTTACGGAAATATAATTTAGTAACTTATTACAATCATCCCCTAATTTTTCTAAACTTTCATAAGTTATCATTCCCCTTTACAATAATTCCATTTCTTGCAATCCCATACATCAATTCAGAACACAATAACCCATTTTTCGACATAATTTACATACTACTCTCTATCTATAAATAAGTGTACTTTCATTTATTTAAAACAGACTTCTAAAAAAATTAGAAGTCTGTTTATACTTTATTTATTTTTCAAACATATCATAAAGGCATCTATCATATCATCTTATTTTTCTATTGATAATGCTCTTCTTTCCATTGTTTATATTGTTCTAAATCTGTATGTACTATTGATAATGCTAAAGTTAAAACTACTACGTCATCAGTCAACCCAATAACCGGTAAAATATCCGGTATTAGATCGATAGGACTCACAAAATAAATTAAAGAAGCTACTATAGCAACTAAACTTCCAATTGGTATCTCTGTATATTCTCCTTTCATATAAGAGCGAATTAATGCTATTAGTAAAGGGATATCTCCAAATACAGGTCCTATTACTGGAATAGCATCTAATGATCTTAATTTCTTTTCTAGATCTTCCAAAAACATATCCATTTTATCTTTGTCTTTTAATAATTCTTTTGCTTTTCCTTCATTTTTTTTCAATGCCGATCTTGCTTCATTTTCATTTATACTATTCATATTTCTTCTCCTATCTTTTATAATCCTCATTCCAAGGTGGTCTATATTTTCTTATAAATTCTACTTCTAACTGTTTTGTTCTTATTATAGCTTCTTGGTTATTCCCTACTATTAGTATATACGTGATTATATTATTAAGATTTTCATGAATAATCTGACCAGATTTGTGTTTCCTAGCACTATCACTATATCTTCTGTAATCACTCAATCTTTTTCTAAAACCACCATTATTTAACTCTATAGCTCTACCAATATACATAATTCTCCCATTAATCACATGTTTATATAAACCTACACAATGATTATAGGGAGTTAAATTAGCAGTAGCCAATTTACCTATACATTTCCATTGTCTTTCATACTCATTAATATTCAAGCTTTCACCTCCAATTATTTGATATATCGTGTTTATAAACTTCTTCAATATAACAATATTACCTTACTCTCTACAATCTTTTTTATTTATATTTTATAAAATAAACTCTATCTCTTTATCATCTCCTTATTCCTTCGCCAAACAACATAACTGAATCTTCTTATCATACTTCTAGTCTACTCTTTTAGATAGACACACATATGTCTATCTAAAAACTTATCTCCACAAAAATCTGATTTAGGTTAGACTATACTTTTCTTAAGGAGGAATTTATATGTATCCAAGACTTAGAAGCTTAAAAGAAGATCATGATGATTTTACTCAAAGTAAGCTTGTTAAAATATTAGGTGTGTCTCAAACAGGATATTCTAAATACGAAACTGGTGAAAATGATATACCTACTTATATATTAATAGCTCTTGCAGATTACTATAATACTTCTATTGACTATCTTCTTGGTAGAACTGACAATCCTCAACCTTATCATAAGTAATTATACTATTCATATAAGACATACCTATGTCTATTTATTTACTTCCTTCCGTTGAAATTTTTTCATCTATTGTTCCTTCTACTAATACTTTTCTTCTTTCATCATAATCATAAGTACCACTATAATAAAAGAACCATGCAAAGAAATTCTTAGGCTTTATTCTATGATTACAAATATAATTATGTTCTACATATGCAAAATCAATATCCATATCATGAATATAATCATTAAGTATACTTACTTCTAATAACGTTCTTTTAAATAAATCAGTAAACATATATAATATCTTTCTATTGAATTCATTTAATTTATTTGTTAGTTGTTCTTTCATATCTATCACCCATTTAAGTATACTTCTTTATATGGACAAGTACTTGTCCATATAAAAAGAACTCCTATAAGAGTTCTTGACTAACTATAATAATAATTTTGAATTAATGGTGACATGCCCTCTCCGCTTATAGAAGCGGGAGCTTCTCGCTCAATATTGTTAATTAACATTTTATAATAATAAAAACAGCTGTTATCTAGACAAATTAAATTAATAGCTGTTTATTTCTTTGTAGTTTAATTTGTTTTTTGTATAATCATATTATACAACCATTAAGAA
>JAXJVS010000026.1:0-26096 GCA_036308445.1 Bacilli bacterium
ATTTTTTAAAATCAAAGCCGAAATAATTGAAACTAATATTCCAATACAATAAATTGTAATCATTACAAATGCTGCCTTATTAGGAAAAAAAGCAGATATAATCATTCCATAAATTGGTAACTTAGCACTACAAGACATAAATGGTGTAATCACAATTGTCATCTTTCGATCACGATCGCTAGATAATGTTCTAGTTGCCATAATAGCTGGAACGCTACAGCCAAATCCCAATAACATAGGCACAAAAGAACGCCCTGATAAACCTATATTTCTTAATGCTTTATCCATAACAAAAGCCACCCTTGCCATATAACCACTATCTTCTAATAATGATAAGAAAAAGAATAATAAAACAATTAACGGTAAGAATGACACAACACTACCCACACCTGCAAAAACACCATCTCTAAGTAATGCTATCATCCATGATGCCACTTCTTTCTCTTCTAGAAAAGCTATAAAACCAGAAGTTATAAAAGTAATGAATTCTTCCATCAATTCCTGCAATGGAGCGCCTATCAAATAAAATGTTAGATAGAAAATCATTAACATAATGAATATAAAAATAGGTATCCCTAAATATTTATGAGTTAATAATTGATCTATTTTTTCAGATCTTAATTGTTCTTTTGTCTCTTGTTCTTTAAAAACACACTGATTACAAACACTTTCAATGAAATTATATCTCATATCTACTAATGCTGCTTCTCTATCAGTATGAGCTTCTTCTTCCATACCTACTAAAATATGTTCAATAATATGTTTATCATTTTCACTTAAATTCAATTGATTAATCATATCAGTATCATTTTCAATCAGCTTAGTCACACAATAACGAATAGGAATATGAAGTTCTTGTGCTTTATTTTCAACAATGTGAGATATAGAATGAATAGCTTTATGAACTGGTCCCTTACATAAATCCAAATGTCTTACAGGCTTATCAATAGTATTTTCAATAGCAGTAATAACATCTTCTATACCTTCATTTTTACTAGCTGCAATAGGTATAACCGGAATACCAAAGCTTTCTGCCAAACCATCTATATCAATGCAATTACCACTCTCGATAACTTCATCCATCATATTAAGCACCAATATCATAGGTTTATTTAATTCCATTAACTGCATGGTTAAATAAAGATTTCTTTCTATATTCGTTGCATCTACAATATTAATAATAAGTTGTGGACTTTCTTCAATCAAATATCGAGTAGAAACAATCTCTTCACTAGTATATGGTGATAAAGAATAAATACCTGGTAAATCAACTAACTCGTATTCATCTTTATGTTTTTTTATATATCCTTTTTTTTGCTCAACAGTAACACCAGGAAAATTACCTACATGTTGAGAGGACCCAGTTAGAGCATTAAACAATGTCGTCTTACCACAATTTTGATTACCAATCAATGCAATATTTTTGGCTTTCATATAGCGTCCTCCTTAACTTCAATCATAGAAGCATCTTCTTTTCTTAAAGTTAGAACATAACTTCTTAAATAAACTTCTATTGGATCACCCATAGGCGCAACTTTTCTCACTTTCACGTGAGTATTAGGAGTTAATCCCATTTCTA
Organism: Bacilli bacterium; assembly: GCA_036308445.1. Taxonomy (GTDB): domain Bacteria; phylum Bacillota_I; class Bacilli_A; order Erysipelotrichales; family Coprobacillaceae; genus MGBC113645. Next base: position 1,580 of record JAXJVS010000026.1, read on the forward strand.
ATAATCTACGACGCAATAATCCTTGTCCATTGACTTTTACAATAATAATACTTTGCCCCGGTTTAATCTGATCTAAAGTCATTGAAATCCTCCTTTTCCTAAATCAACATTTTAACATAATTATAATTATTAGACTATAAACAAAGCTTAAATTTCATATTAAATTATTAAGATAAAACAAAAAAAGCATGGTTACCCATGCTTATCGTAATATTCTCATTGAATTTAAAATAGCTATTAAAGTTACACCCACATCAGCAAATACACCCATCCACATATTTGAATATCCAAACATAGTTAGAATTAAAACACCAATTTTAATAACCAAAGTAAATGTAACATTTTGAATCAAAATGCCATGAGTTTTCTTTGATATTTCAATAGCTTCAGCAATTGTTTCAATATTATCCTGCATTAAAACCATATCGGCAGCTTCAATCGCAGCATCACTACCTACACCACCCATAGCAATTCCAACATTAGCTCGTGCAAGTACAGGGGCATCATTTATACCATCACCAACAAAAGCAACTTTTTTATTGCTATTTAATAGTTTTTCTACCTGAGTCACTTTATCTTGTGGTAAGAGCTCACTATACACAGTATCAATAGTTAACTTACTTGCAACATCATTTGCAACACTGTGATGATCTCCTGTCAACATAACAGTTTCTTTAATACCTGCTCGCTTTAATTTAAAAATACCATTTTTTGTTGTTTCTTTGATTTCATCAGCAACAACTATATTTCCTAAATACTTATTCTCGCAAGCAATATACACAATAGTACCAACAGTTTCTGGCTCTATAGCTTCTATACTTAATTTATCTAAATAACTTTTATTACCTAAATAATATTTTTGATTATCTATAAGAACCTCTATTCCTTTACCAGCAATTTCTTTAAATCCAGAAATTCTTGAATAATCAATGTCATTTTTATATTCCTTAATAATACTTCTTGATATTGGATGATTACTCATCGCTTCACCTAAAGCAGCAATTTCTAATAAAGAATCATCACCATTAATTTCAACGACTTTAAATGTTCCTTTAGTAAGAGTACCAGTCTTATCAAAAACAACAGTATCAATATCTTTTAATAATTCTAAATAATTTCCACCTTTTATTAAAGCACCAATTTTACTTGCTTTACCTAAACCAGCATATAACCCTAAAGGAATAGAAATAACTAATGCACAAGGACAAGATACAACCAAGAAAGTTAATGCTCTATATAACCAATCAGTAAAAACAGCATCTTCAAATAGAATCATTGGAATGATTGCTAAAGCAATAGCCGCAAATACAACAGTTGGCGTATAAACTCTCGCAAATTTAGTTATAAATCTTTCAATAGGAGCTTTTTTACTAGCTGCATTTTCCATTAAATCAATAATCTTTGCGACGGTAGAATCTTCATAAGGTTTAGTAACTTTAACTTGAATAACTTCAGTTAAATTAACAACACCTGCTAATATTTCATCATTAACATCAATATTTCTAGGTATTGATTCACCAGTTAAACTTGATGTATCTAAAGTACTTTGCCCCTTTACAACAATACCATCTAAGGGTACCTTTTCTCCCACTTTAACAACAATAATATTATCTACATTAACTTCATCTGGTTCTATTTTCTGAATTTCTCCATCAACTAATAAGTTAGCATATTCACTCTTAATATCCATTAACTGAGAAATAGATCCTCTCGTCTTATTAACAGCATAAGCCTGGAAAATCTCACCAATAGAATAAAATAACAATACCGCTACGGCTTCTCTATATTCACCAATCGCAAAAGCACCAATAGTAGCTATACACATCAAGAAATTCTCATCGAAAACTTCCCTTCTTAAAATATTTTTAAATGCCTTTAATAAAACTTCATGACCTATCAAAAAATAAGCCACTATATAACCAATAATACTAATAGATAAATCATTCAGCAATATACTAGCAATATAAACAATAATACCAGCAATCAAATCAACATTTTCTTTTAAATCAAATAATTTCGGTTTCTCATAATCATTATTTTTATTCAAAGAAAGGGTAACACCACTTTCAACACTATCAATAACTTTTTGCAACTTTTCTTGCAAATCATTTTCATTAGACTTAACCAATAAAACTTCGGTAGAAAAATTTAATACCGCTTTATCAATATAATCAAGTTCATTAATCTTCTTTTCTACTTTCATTGCGCAATTAGCACAATCTAATCCCTTAATAGAAAAGCTTATAGCCTGATCCAAATGCCTTTCTGGCAATTTCTCATGGTGGTGATGCTCATGTCCGCAGCTACATTCTTCATGCTCATGATGACGTTCATGTCCACAGCTACATTCTTCATGTTCATGGTGATGCTCATGTCCACAGCTACATTTTTCATGCTCATGATGATGTTCATGTCCGCAGCTACATTCTTCATGCTCATGATGATGTTCATGTCCACAGCTACATTCTTCATGTTCATGATGATGTTCATGGTCACAACAACATTCTTCATGTTCATGATGATGCTTGTGATCATGAGATTTATGATGCTTTTTTCCCTTTTCTTCTAAAGAAGCATCTGGTTCAACTGATTGAATAACATTCAATATTCTTTTATCAGTTAATTCATCAGAAGCATCTATAAATAAAGTAGACGATGCAAATTGTATAGTGCATTCTTTTACTTCATCAAGTTTATTTAATTTGTCTTCTATTTTTTGTGCACAATTAGCACAATCCAAACCAACAATTGTGTATTTTTTCATAATCCCTCTTCTTTCTTATTAAACAGTATGCATTATATGTTTATATCCAGCGTCAAATATTTGTTTAACATGCTCATCATCTAATGAATAATACATAAGTTTACCATCTCTTCTATTTTTCACTAATTTAGCTCCTTTTAAAATTCTTAACTGATGTGAAATTGCTGATTGTGTCATATTCAATGTAGCAGCTAAATCATATACACACATTTCCGATTCAAATAAAGCACAAATAATTTTGATTCTTGTAGAATCTCCAAAGACTTTAAACAACTCCGCGATATCATATAATATCTCTTCATCAGGTAAAGCATCTATAACTTGCTTCACTATATCTCTATCTATTATCTGTTTATCCATATTTGCCTCCTTTCATATGAGCGGTTATTCATATGTTAATATGATTATATATTTAAAATATTGACATGTCAAGACAGATTGATAAAATAATAAAAAGGAGTGACAAAAAATGAAAAGATTATTAATTGTAGTGGATTATCAAAATGATTTTGTGAATGGCAGTTTAGGATTTGATAAAGCTAAAGACTTAGAAAAGAGAATTGTAGAACTCATTCAAGAATATCAAAACAACAATGATGATGTTATTTATACAATGGATACTCACCAAAGTAATTATTTAGAAACATATGAAGGTCAATATTTACCAATTACTCATTGTATTGAAGATAGCGAAGGATGGCAATTATATGGTAAGACTAAAGACTTATTGAAAGATTGTTTATGTTTTAAAAAAACGACTTTTCCTTCTTTAGAACTTGCTAATCACTTAAAAGATAAAGACTATAGTGATGTTACTTTAGTCGGTCTTGTTTCACACATTTGTGTTATTTCTAATGCTGTTATGGTAAAAGCCGCTTTACCACAAACACCTATCAGAATAGATTTAAAAGCTACTGGAAGCAGTGATGAGAAGACTCATCAGGATTGTATTAATGTAATGAAATCAATGCAATTTGAGATTATAGAATAAAAGCATTATGTGATGATATAATCCCACTAAAGTAGACAAATGAAATAATTAAATTTCACAAGTCTATGAAGGTGGGATTATATCATGTGAGAACACTTTTTTTTGTATGATTTATTTCTTTTGATTTTAAATACATTTTCTTCATTAGAAAAATGAGTAGGATTTACTTTTTTACAATGGTAAATCTCAATAATATCAATGACATCTAAAAATATTTCTTCTATTTCCATATTTCCATACATTCTAAGAGGTAATACATAGATAGGTATATGAATATCATTTTCTTTAATAAATTGATTTATATAAATATTTAGATGTTAACAACATATCATAATATCATATTGATTTATCACTTTAATCGCAATGCCAAATGGAGAGTAATCAAATGATATTTTATCTTCTAATCCTTTAGTAACAATTTCTTTTCTCATTCTTTCTGTAATATAACTCGAAGAAAAAACACCACCACAGCACAATAACACTTCAATCATAAACAATCATCCTTTTTATCTTTTTCCATAATATTATAATAAATTTTATAAAAAAACAAAAAATATATTGTATGTAATATTTAAAAAGAGTATAATTTAATCTATATCGTAAGGGGGATTTGATTTATGAATATCAAAATTGAAAGATCAACAAATTTAAAAGAAAAACCTGATCAAAATAATTTAGGGTTTGGTAAATATTTTACTGATCATATGTTTATCATGGATTGGGATAAAGGAATTGGTTGGCATGATGCAAGAATCGTTCCTTATGGACCTATTGAAATGGACCCTGCAACTATGGTATTACATTATGCTCAAGAAACTTTTGAAGGTTTAAAAGCTTATCGTAGTCCTAATAATGAAATCTTATTATTTAGACCAGAAATGAATGCTAAAAGAATGATTAATTCAAATAAACGTATCTGTATGGCTGAATTACCTGTTGATATGTTTGTAGAAGCTGTAGAAGCTATTGTTAAATATGATCAGGATTGGATTCCAACTGCTCCTGAAACATCATTATATATTCGTCCATTTATGTACGCTTCTCAACCAGGTGTTGGTGTTCATCCTGCAAACAGCTATAAATTTGTTATTTTATTATCACCTGTAGGTGCATATTATCCTGAAGGTGTTAACCCTGTTAAAATCTGGGTTGAAGATGAATATGTAAGAGCTGTTAAAGGTGGTACAGGATTTACTAAATGTGGTGGAAACTATGCTGCAAGTATTGCTGCTCAAGTGAAAGCAGAAGAAAATGGATATACTCAAGTTTTATGGTTAGATGGTGTTCATAGAAAATATGTAGAAGAAGTTGGAACAATGAATGTTATGTTCTTGATTAATGATACTGTTGTTACTGCTGCATGTGAAGGTTCTGTATTACCAGGTGTAACAAGAGATTCTATTATCCATATCTTAAAAGATTGGGGTTATAAAGTTGAAGAACGTGAATTAAGTATTGATGAATTAATGGAAGCCGGAAGAACTGGTGCTTTAAAAGAAGCATGGGGAACTGGTACTGCTGCAGTTATCTCTCCTGTTGGTGAATTATACTATAAAGGTGAAAAAGTTATTATCAATAACTTTAAAACAGGTGATCTAACTCAAAAATTATATGATACTTTGACTGGTATTCAATGGGGTAAATTAGAAGATAAATACAACTGGTCAAGAGTTGTAAAATAAAGAAAATATCTATGGTTAAAAAAACCATAGATATTTTTTTATAAACATCTCCTTCACTACCATATAATAAGCCACTTTCACTTCTGAATCAATAATCTACTCACACTTTGTATAGACTTATAAATATAACACAATAAAACAGATAAAAACTATACTTTCATCTTTTTCATAAATCGTTATTCTCCCACCTCACTTAACAAAAAAACAGTTTTATACAGATATGTACAAAACTGTTAATAATTTATACTATAACACCTCTAAGAAATCTTTAATACGTTGATATACTCTTACAAAAGAATCTAATTCTAATCTTTCTTCAGGACTATGAATATCATACATATTTGGTCCATATGCCACAATATCTAAACCTGGCATTTTAGCACAGAACACTCCTGATTCTAAACCACCATGAGTAGCATGCTCTTCTAATTCTACATCATATTTATTTTTAAAGAATTCTTTCATTAACTTTCTCATTTTTGATGATGAATCATAAGCCCATCCACCGTATTCAGAATCAACACCTACACTAAATCCATAAATATCAGCAATCATAGAAATTTTATCAGTCAAATCATCTCTAGCGCCTTCTAATGGTGATCGAATAGAATATCTTATCTCTGCGTTACCTTCTGACACTTTTATAACACCATTATTTAATGAAATTAATGTTAATCCGTTCATTTCAATTGATTTAGCAATAAAACCGTGAGGACATAAATATACTGTAGAAACAATATCCTTTGTATCTTCTTTACTTAAAGCTTTTGGTGCATTTGTTTTTTCTAATTCTATAGTTAATTGTGGTTCAGTATATTGATATTGTTCTTTTAGATTATTAAATCCTTTATCTAATACTTTTTCTATTTCTTCAACCGATGTTTCACTTGCAAACATAGTCACACATTCTCTAGGAATAGCATTATCTTTTAAACCGCCATTCATTTCAACGATTCTTACATCTACATTATTTTTTATTAATAAATGTAATAAACGAATACTGAATTGTATTGCATGACCTTTTTCTTTACTAATTTCACTACCGGAATGACCACCACTAATACCTTTTACAGTTAACACATAAACAGGATCATGATTATCTTCATATGAAACTTTTTTATTCAATACAACTCTCTTTCCACCAGATGAAGAAACAGTCACTTTTGTTTCATCACTAGAATCTAAGCCAATCATTCTTCTTGATCTTAAAATAGAAGTATCTAAACCCATCGCACCAAATAAACCAACTTCTTCTTGTACAGTAAATACACATTCTAACGGTGGATGTTTAGCATCTTGATCATCTAACAGAGATAATATAATAGCAACACCACAACCATCATCAGCTCCTAAAGTTGTTCCTCTAGCTTTTAATATTCCATTTTCAATATACAAATCTAAAGGATCATTATCAAAATCATGTTTACAATCATTATTCTTTTCATTAACCATATCACTATGACCTTGAAGCATTACTGGTTCATGATTTTCATAACCAATAGAAGCATCTTTAAAAATAACAACATTATGCATTCCATCTCTAACATATTTTAATTCTCTTTGTTTTGCAAACTCTACTAAATAATCTGCAATCTTTTCTTCTTTAAATGATCCTCTAGGAATCATAGAGATTTCTTCAAAAAATTTCAAAACTCTTATATTATTATCTAAAACTGACATCTTTAACCCCTCCTTATAAATCTTTCAAAACAATATCAGTTATACCTTGATTCATTGATAATTCTATTCTTTTTATCTTAGGATGACTTCTAAATTCTCTTCTAATCATATCTCTTAACACAGTACCATTACGATAACCATGAATAACTCTAATAATATAATGTGACTGATTGGCCTTTTTTAAAATAGATTGAATTTTAACTTTCGCTTGATACTGATTCATACCATGAACATCCACTTCTATAATTCCTTTACTGTACATGATTCTTTATAGAAAACACTTCTTCTTTTGTTAGTTTCCTATATTCCCCTTCCTTTAAATTCTCATCTAATTTTATATTTCCTATACTCACTCTTTTTAAATTTATGACTTTATTATTTAAAGATAGAAACATTTTTTTAATCTGATGATACTTACCTTCACTAATCGTTAAATAACAATGATAATCATCAATTACTTCTAACAAAGCACTTTTACATAATACACCTTGATCAATAATGATTCCTTCTTTAAATAATTGTTTATCATTTTCACTTAATTTATTTTGTACTTCTACCAAATATTTCTTTGGTAGATGATTATCAGGTAGTGTAATCTTTTTTATCAATGATTTATCATTAGATAATATCATTAATCCCGTAGTATCTTTATCCAATCTGCCAGCAATAGCTAAATCCTTTCTATCAAAGAAATCTAAAACACATGGATTTATATCTTTATTCGCGCTAACATAACCCGATGGTTTATTAAACATATAATACACTAACGGTGATGAATTTAATATTCTATTTCGATAAATAATAGTATCTTCATCAGTAATAGGATGTAGTGGTTCATTAACAAGCTCATTATTAACTGTAATCTGTCCTTTTTTTATAAGATTATAACATTCCTTCTTATTACCAAGATAATTCTTCATTAATACATAATATAAATGAATCAATGTGTATTTCTTCCTCTCCAGCAATCATTCGATCTAACGTTTGTGCTATTTTCAATAATTACCGTCACTTTATTTCCTCTTTTATATAAAGGATCTTCTTTTAAAATATCTGATAATACAGATAATCTTTTATGACCATCTACACAATAATATTGATCATCAATCTGCTTTATCTTAATTGGAAAAGAAAAACCAATTCTTTTTACAGACAAATATAATCCTTCTTCATAATCAGTATAGTTATAAATAATTTGATCTAAAGTCAACTGATTCAAACGCATAAAAAATCACCCGAAATCATTATATCATATTTTCTATCTATATTATGAGAAAAGTTTCCTTTTCATCTAGGATTTTTTTCTAATTAAGAAAACGGTTTCAAAAACAATGTATACATGATATAATAATTTCAAGAAATTCTTATAAAAAATAGGAGGCTTTCATATGAATATATTACTTAGTCGTATTTTAACATATTTAAATGGAACATTGTTTCATGATTATTATTATAAAATCTGTACATTTATTGTCTTTCATTATTTAGAAATGGATACTATGAGTGAAGAAGAATTCTTAAAAAAAGGATCGTTTAAAAAAGAAGAATTGTATAGTTTCATTGCTTTATTCGGTTTTAATCAATATGAAGAATTTAGAGAAACTTTAGTTGCTAATCACGAAGAACGCTGTAATCAGATACGTGTTAGAATGATAGGAGCCAATAGTGAAGATTTAATACATAATATGGAAAAATCTTGCAGTGATGAAGAAATGGAAAAAGAAATCTCTGATATCTGTTCTAAACTATTTAAAGCTAAAAGAATTGTAGTATTTGGCGCTTTATATCCTATTTCTATTGCAATAGAGTTACAGACAGATATGATAACTTTTGGAAAACCATTTATCCAATATCATTCATATGACCCAATCGTATTAGATGAAAATGATATAGCTATTGTTATTAGTGCGACTGGGCGTTATTTAGAAGGATTTAAAAAATCAAAAAAAGAGGTTCATATTGAAAGAGCTCAAACTATTCTCATTACCCAAAACAAAAAATATATAAGAACTGAATCAACTGATAACTGTCATGTACTTGTTGTACCAGGTAAATATGATAGTATTAACTTTAACTATCAAATAATGACAATCTGTGACTTAATCAGAATTCACTATTATCAGCAATATTATTTATAAAAAATATAGGATATGTCAATATGACATATCCTATTTTAACAAAATACGATCCGTATATTCTTGAGTAGAAGAAGAGTATAAATGTATTAATTCATCAACAGTCATCTTTTTTCTTTCTTCACCTTCTACTAAAGCAACAATATTTCCATCCTTCATAATTAAGGTTTTATTTCCATATTTTAAAGCATCTTCCATATTATGTGTAATCATTAATGTTGTTATATGGTTTTCCTTAATTAATTTCTCACTTAATTCTAAAACTTTCTTCGCAGTTTTAGGGTCTAAAGCTGCTGTATGTTCATCTAATAACAGTAATTCTGGAGTTACATATGTTGCCATCAACAAAGTCAAAGCTTGTCTTTGTCCTCCCGATAGAGTTCCAACTTTTGTATCTAATCTTTCTTCTAAACCTAAATCCAATATTTTTAAAGCATTCTTAAATTCTTCTCGATTATGCTTTGTAAATAAATTCAAACTAAAATGTTTTCCTCTTTGACTAGCAAGAGATAAATTCTCTTCAATAGACATAGAAGGTGCTGTGCCCTTTAAAGGATCTTGAAACAATCTACCAATATACCTTGAACGTTGATATTCAGGTTTGAAAGTAATATCTTCAGCATTTAAAATGATTTGTCCTTCACTTACTTCTACAGCTCCACTGATAGCTTGAAATAACGTTGATTTTCCTGCACCATTACTACCAATAATAGTTATAAAGTCACCTTTCTCTAACTTTAAATCAACATGAGAAAGAGCAATTTTTTCATTAATTGTACCTTCATTAAAGATAACACTAATATTCTTTAGTTCTAACATTTTTCTTTCCTCTTTTCTTTAATGATGATGCTGAAATTGCAATTATAACAAGTAAAGCTGATAGTAATTTCAAATCACTAGAAGGTAGTCCAAGCTGTAAAGCTACTGTTAAAATTGCTCTATAGAATATAGCACCAAATACAACTGCAAATAGCTGAAAAGCTAGTTTCTCTTTCTTAATCAATGACATCCCCACAATAATACTAGCAAGACCTATGACCATCATTCCTGTTCCACTTTGTATATCAGCAAAAGTCTGATGTTGAGCATATATTGCACCAGCCATAGAAACAAAGCCATTAGCAAGAGCTAAACCTAATATCTTCATCTTATCAGTATCAATTGAACTTGCTTTAACCATATCTTCATTATCACCACAAGCACGTAATGCCAATCCTAATTGAGTCCTTAACAAATAATGAAGAAATAAAGCTATAAGCACAACTATAACATAAATAATAACAATTTTATGATAAGGATCATATTGTTCTAGACATGTAAATATAGTTGTCTTTTCAAATAATGAAATATTTGGAGTTTCATTCATAATTCTCAAATTAATGGAATATAAACCTGTCATTGTTAGAATACCAGATAACAATGGCATAATATTTAATTTTGTAGAAAGAATACCTGTCACTGCTCCAGCTATTAACCCCACTATAAAAGAGAATATAATTCCTAAATAAGGATGACAATATACAGTCAATACTGCACTTACTGCACTACCTAAAACAAAACTTCCATCAACTGTTAAATCTGGTAGATTCAATACTTTATAACTGATATATAAACCAAGTGACATAATCGCAAATATGCCACCTAATTCTAAAGCTCCTAGAATTACTGTTAAATTCATTAATTTCACCTCTATTTGATTAAAACAAATGATTCATCATTTGTAATACTTTCAGGTAAAACAATACCTAAATCATTTAATACACTTTCATTAACATATATATTTAAATTATCTTTAAAAACTTTTACTGGAATATTTTCAACTCTTTCACCCTTTAAAACCTGATCAACCATATTAGCAGTTTCTTTGCCTAGTTCTTCATAATTAATACCAACGCTCAAGAAACCACCATCATTTACCATTGAATCAGCACCAACATATAAAGGTATCTTAGCTTTAGCACAAGCACTACCAACAATATTCATCGCACTAGCAACTGTATTATCATTTGGTGCAAATACTGCATCACATTTAGTATTTAAAACCTGAATAGCAGTTTGTACTTCATTTACAGTTGTAATTGTAGCTTCAACTATTTCAATATTATGTTCATCAGCAAAAGATTTTGCTTTATTAATATTTGTCACTGAATTAGCTTCACCTTTGTTGTAAATAACTCCTAATTTTTTTAAATTCGGATTAACCTCTAAAGCTTTTTCTAAAATCATTTCAACCTGAATCTCATCACTTGTACCAGTAATATTTTTATCAGGTTTTTCTAATGTTGTTGTAAGATTAGCACCAATCGGATCACTTACAGCAGCAAATACAACCGGAATATCTTCTGCAACTGGTGCAGCCGCTTGAGCCACAGGAGTCGCAATAGCCATAATAACATCAGGATCTGCCCCTTTAAACTCTTGAATAATACTAGCTGCAGTATTATTATCGCCACCTGCATTTTTAAAAATGTATTCTACATTTTCACCATCAGCATAGCCTAATGTTTCCATTTGTTGATCAAAGGCATCTTTTATCGTATTTAATGAAGTATGTTCAACTAGCTGAATAATTGCAACCTTCTTTATTTCTGAATTTGTATCTGAACATCCAGCTAACATTGATACAGTTAAAATTGAAGTTAATAAAGTCTTTAATAATCTATTTGTTTTCATAATCTTTCTCTCCTTATTTTTAATATATTCTTTTCTAACAAAATAAAGAGCTACACCATCGTTTCATTTTTATTACCCCTCTCCTTTTAAGCATTTTAAACAAAAAACATCTATCCTATAAAGGACAGATGTTATATCTGTTATGCCACCTTTAGTATAATAAAAACAGTTTTGTTTAAAAAATGCTATCACATTCTTACCTTATAACGTAGGCTTACGTCTCTGGATACTCGTTTCCTTTCCCCATCGCCCTCGTAGGTCCATTTGTCTTAATTGCCACTATCTAGCTTCCACCTCTTCTAGACTCTCTGTAAGTACATCTTTAAGTTTTATCTCCTACTCATTAGTTTACATAAATAAATTAACACACTACAAAATATATGTCAATAAAAAATAGATAAAAATTTTATAAAAAAGATAAATCAATCTAGTTAAAAATCTATTTTTTCTATATTTTATCATATTTTTTTGATAAAAGAAAAACAGGATTTTTCAATCCTGTTTTAATCTTATTCACCTAATTTTTCTTTAACTACAGCTTGAGCAGCAGCTAAACGAGCTAAAGGTACACGGAATGGAGAACATGAAACATAGTTTAATCCTAATCTATGGCAGAATTCTACAGAAGTAGCTTCTCCACCATGTTCACCACAGATACCTAATTTGATGTCAGGACGAGTTGCTTTACCTTTTTCAGCAGCAATCTTCATTAATTGTCCAACACCTTCTTGGTCAACTTTTGCGAATGGATCAGATTCAAAGATTTGTTTGCTATAATATTCATCTAAGAATTTGGCAGCATCATCACGGCTAAATCCATAAGTCATTTGAGTTAAGTCATTAGTACCGAATGAGAAGAATTCAGCTTCTCCAGCAATCTTATCAGCTGTTAATGCAGCTCTTGGGATTTCAATCATTGTACCAACTTTATATTCTAATTCTACACCAGCTTCAGCGATAACTTCATCAGCAGTTGTAGTTACGACTTTCTTAACATATTGTAATTCTTTAATATCCCCTACTAAAGGAATCATGATTTCAGGTACTACAGACATACCTTCTTTGTTTACAGCGATTGCAGCTTCAATAACAGCTCTAGTTTGCATTTCTGCAATTTCTGGATAAGTTACTGCTAAACGGCATCCTCTGTGTCCCATCATTGGGTTGAACTCTTTTAATGATTCTACTCTACCTTTTAATGCTTCGAAAGTAATTCCTAAGCTTTCAGCTAATGGCTTAATTTCTTCATCAGTATGAGGTAAGAATTCATGTAAAGGTGGATCTAAGAAACGAATAGTTACTCCATAACCTTCCATTGCTTTAAATAATTCTTTAAAGTCACTTCTTTGATATGGTAAGATTTTTTCTAATGCTTCTCTTCTTGTTTCTTCATCAGCAGCAGTAATCATTCTTCTAAAGTTGAAGATTCTTTCTTCTTCAAAGAACATATGTTCTGTTCTACATAAACCGATACCTTCTGCACCAAATTTACGAGCTTGTAATGCATCTCTAGGAGTATCAGCATTAGTTCTTACTTTTAATGTACGAACTTCATCAGCCCATCCCATGAATGTACCGAAATCTCCACCGATTTCAGGATCAACAGTTTTAATTTGTTCACCATAAACATTACCAGTGCTTCCGTCTAATGACATCCAATCACCTTCATGATATTGTCTTCCATCAGGTGTAGTTAAAATTTTCTTTTCTTCATCAATTCTTAATGAACCACATCCACAAACACAGCAAGTACCCATACCACGAGCAACTACTGCTGCATGTGATGTCATACCACCACGAATAGTTAAGATACCATGAGCAATGTTCATACCTTCAATATCTTCTGGAGAAGTTTCAAGACGAACTAATAAGATATCTTTAACACCATTTTTTCTTGCTTCGATTACATCTTCAGCAGTGAAATAGATTCTACCAGTAGCAGCACCAGGAGATGCAGCTAAACCTGTAGCAACTACGTTACCAGCTTTTAATGCTTCAGCATCAAAGTTAGGGTGTAATAATTGATCTAATTGTTTTGGTTCAACTTTTAATAAAGCTTCTTCTTTAGTAATCATTCCTTCGTTTACTAAATCAACAGCAATTTTTAAAGCAGCTTGAGCTGTTCTCTTACCATTACGAGTTTGTAACATGAATAATTTACCATCTTCGATAGTGAATTCCATATCTTGCATATCTCTATAATGTTCTTCTAAGATTGCATTGATTTTTACGAATTGATCATAGCATTCTGGCATAACTTCTTTTAATGTAGAAATTGGTTGAGGTGTACGAATACCAGCAACAACATCTTCACCTTGAGCGTTCATTAAGTATTCACCATATAATTTCTTTTCACCAGTTGCAGGGTTTCTTGTAAAAGCAACACCAGTACCAGAAGTATCTCCACGGTTACCATAAACCATTTCTTGAACGTTTACAGCAGTTCCCCAGCTACCTGGGATATCATTTAATCTTCTATATGTAATAGCACGATCATTATTCCAGCTTCTAAATACAGCTTTAATAGCTTCCATCATTTGCACTTTTGGATCTTGTGGGAAATCTTCACCTGAATGATTTTTGTACTCAGCTTTATAGATTTCTACTACTTCCATTAAGTCTTCAGCAGTTAATTCAGTATCGAATTCAACACCTTTTTCTTCTTTAATAACATCAAATTTTCTTTCAAAAGAAGATTTTGGGAATCCCATAACTACGTCTGCAAACATTTGGATAAAACGACGATAGCTGTCATATACGAAACGAGGATTATTAGTAGCTTCAGCAAATCCTTTAGCAACTTCATCATTTAATCCTAAGTTAAGTACAGTATCCATCATACCAGGCATAGATGCTCTAGCACCACTACGAACTGATACTAATAAAGGATTAACAGAGTCCCCCATCTTTTTACCTGTAATCTTTTCTAATTCTTCTAATTTTTGATAAATTTCTTCTTGAATACCTTCAGAAATTTTTTTTCCGTCTTCATAATATTTAGTACAAGCTTCAGTTGTAACTGTAAAACCTTGAGGTACTGGTAAACCAATTCCAGTCATTTCTGCTAAGTTAGCACCTTTACCACCAAGTAAGTTACGCATATCTTTGTTTCCTTCACTAAACAAATAGACATATTTTTCCATTGGTTATATTCCTCCTTTTTTACTTAAATTATTATACACTATGATAGCACTTTCAATCAAGCCTTTTTTTCCTATTTTCTGCCAATTACTCTTACCTAAAAAAAAGTACTGATAAAATCAATGGTTTTTACAAAAATAGAAATGTAAAAAATTACATTTCTAAATTTTCTTTAAGAAAACTTCGGACTTGTGAAATAAAATATAAAGAACCTGTAATAAATAAAGTTCCATCATGATTTAATGCCTTACAAACAGCATTTTTCCAATTTTCTTCAACCTTGACTGGAAAATTTTCTGCTAAAATTCTTGCTCTTTGAGCACGATAATGTTCGAATTCACAAATTGTTATATCATCCGTTAATTCCAATAATCTCTCAATCATTGCATGAGTATCTTTATCCCTCAAGGCACTAAAAATAATTTTTATATTTGTGTATTTCATAGCCGATTGACAAAACGCCTCTATCCCTTCTTTATTATGAGCTCCATCAATAATTATCAGTGGATTTTCTCTCATAACTTCAAAGCGACCTTTCCACTTTGCTAGCTTTAAACCTTTTAATATAACTTCATTATTAAGATCAGCTAACTGATTATCTTTTAAATAAAATAAAACCTCTAAAGCCAAAGCTGCATTCTTACATTGATATCTAGCGCTTGTAGATAACTCAACACATAAACCATCATATTCAAATGATACTGTCATATCATTTTCTTTAATATTCTTTACTTCTTTCACTTTCAATAATACAGCATTTTTATTTCTACACACTTCTTCAAAAACTTCTAGACATTCTTCTTTATCTTCACCAACAATATAAGGTATATTTTCTTTAACAATACCCGCTTTTGTTTTGGCAATTTTTTCATAAGTATCTCCTAGATAATCTACATGATCTAAACCAATATTAGTATTTACACTCACTAACGGTGATATAATATTAGTTGCATCTAATTCTCCACCAAGACCAACTTCAAATATTGCATAATCTACCTGATTATCTAAAAAATACATAACAGCAATAAAAACTTCAATTTCAAACATAGAAAGCTCATATTCCAAGCAAATATCCATAAATTGATTAGCATATTTAACTATAATTTCATCACTGATAGGAATATCATTAATTCTCATAACATCCAATCTTGATTCTAATGCAGGAGAAGTAAAGGTTGCAACTTTATATCCTGCACTTTGTAATACTTCTCTTATATAGTTTGTAGTAGAACCTTTTCCGTTAGTTCCACCAATATGTATTGTTTTTAATTTGTTTTGAGGATTATGAAAATGATTCATAAATCTTTTAAAATGATCCAAAGCATATACTCTTTGCTTTTGTGAAAGAATAAAATCATATACTTCATCATACGAATAAAATTGATACTTTCCATTTCCATTACATTCCAATATACATTCCTACTTTCCTTTAAACATCAAGAAAAAAGGAAGTTGACATCTTATAAGTAAGATCAACCCCTTTTTATCAATTAAATCTTTTCAAATCTATCTACATTAACAACAAAAACTGTTGCCCCACCAACTAATACATCGACCATAATAGGAGTAAAAAATTCTCCCATTTCAGTTGGAGGTACAGTAGGTTGTTTAATAACACGTTTTCTTGCATGAGCTCTAATAATATCAATAGCTCCATCTACTTTTTCATCATTAGTTCCTACAAAAAAAGTAGTATTTCCTTTTTTTAAGAAACCTCCTGTTGTTGATAGTTTAGTTACAAAATACCCACCTTCTGTTAAAGCTTCTTGCACTTCTGAACTATCATCACTATTTACGATTGCTATAATAAGTTTCATACCAATTCCCTCCTTTAACAGTATATTATCACTTTTCAAAAAAAATTACATCTATTTTTTTAGGATTCAATCATTTCATCATATTGAACCGGTAAAAAACGATTCATATAAGTTTTTAATACATAACTATCTGTCATTGATGATAAATAATCACTAACAATAAGTTCAGGTTCACTCATCTTATATTCATCATTCATTTTAGCAACATGCTTATCAATACCTGTATTATCACTCTTATCATCTAACAAATCATCATAAAAAGTATCATATAATTCCATAACCATTCTCGTTAATTTTTCATTTTCTCTTATAATAGCGGGATGATGATGTATCTTTCTAGAAATAAAATCAAATAAAACTGATAAAGCATCAAAAATCTCTCTAGAAAATTCTAAATATGGCTTATTATAACTATGGATAACAAGATCACCTATCAATCTATTAATCATTGATTTATTATCACATCCTAAAGTTTTTACAACCTCATCAGGCAAATCTTCCTTCTTAATAATTCCTACTTTAATAGCATCTTCTATATCTTTCCCTACATAAGAAATAACATCACTAATTCTAACTACACATCCTTCTAATGTCATTGGGATTATTTTCTTGCTATAACCTTCTTCATGCCAACATTTATAATATTCCTGCCAAAATTGTTCTTCTGTCTTCTTGTAATCCGGTTTATATTTCTGTGATATTATTTCTCCATTATGACATAAAATACCATCCAAAACCTGAAGTGAAACATTATATCCAACACCATTTCTTTCAACAAAAAGAATATTTCTAACACTATTTGCATTATGAGCAAAATATCCATAATTATATTTTTTTAAACATTCATTAATCGCTCTTTCACCAACATGACCATACGGCGCATGACCTAAATCATGACCTAAAGCAATCGCTTCGATTAAATCCAAATTCAAATTTAAACCTCTTCCTATCTGTCTAGCAATTCTAGATACCCATTGGACATGTAACGAACGTTTGGTTATATGAATATTACTAAAAAACGATAGAGCTTGTGTTTTATCAATATATCTTGAATAACTTTTAGAATACAGTACCCTATCAATATCTTCTTCAAAAGGCCATCTAATATCAAATTCCTCATCTTTATTAGCTGACTTTTTCACCTTCATACATTGACTATTTTTAGTTGCATATGGTGATAGTCTCTCATCATAAAGAGAAGTTGCTATAATAGATGAATGAATAATTTTATCTTCTTTTTTCATGTAATCATATCCTTTTCTTTTTTTATTTAAGTATAGTATAATACATTCTGGTGATGATATGCAAAAAGAATTAATATATTGGTATAACCAAAACAAAAGAAACCTTCCTTGGCGTAAGACAAATAATCCATATAACATCTGGATTAGTGAAATCATGTTACAACAAACGACAGTAGAAGCAGTCATTCCATATTATCTTAGATTCATGAAAAGATTCCCTACAATTAAAGAACTAGCTAAAGCCAATGAAGAAGAAGTTTATAAATACTGGGAAGGATTAGGATACTATCGTAGAGCTAAACATATATTAGAGACTGCCCAAATATTACATAAACAATATCACGATCAATTTCCAGATGATTACCAGACTATTTTAAGTTTAAAAGGAATAGGTCCTTATACTGCAGGCGCTATATCTTCAATAGCTTTCAGTAAAGAAATAGCCGCTATCGATGGTAATGTTCTACGTATCATTTCTAGAACACATCTCATTAGTGACAATATCGCTTTAACTACAACTCAAAAAAATATAACAGAAATTGTAAATAAATTAATTCAAGGTTATAATCCTTCTTCATTTAATCAAGGATTAATGGATTTAGGAGCAACTATATGTCGGCCTAAGAATCCTAAATGTGAAATATGCCCAATAAATCATGATTGTAAAGCTTATTTGAATAATCAACAAAATGTTTTACCTATTAATATCAAAAAAATCAAACACCAAGAGATTCATTTCATAACTGGCATAATTACACACAAAAATCATTATATGTTTATAAAAAACAAAAAAGGATTATTAGAAAATTTATATGGGCTTATTCAATATGAATGTCAAAATCCTTATGATTTTATACAACTTTTTAAAAATGAATATCATATTGATCTAGAAGTTGTTTCGTATATTAAAGATATTAAACATATCTTCACTCATCGTACATGGATCATGCATACATATCATTTTATTCTAAAAGAACCAAATGGTTATTTATACAATCAAAAAGAGATGGAAAAAATCCCCATCTCTACAGCACATCAAAAAGTACTAACTGCTTATTTTAAAGAGAACTAGCTTCTCTTTTTTCATTTTCCTCATATCTTTCAATAATTCTTTGAACTACTGGATGACGTACAACATCCAATGCAGACATATACACAAATCTAACTCCTTTTACTCCTTTTAAAATTGTCATTGCACGTTTCAAACCACTAATACAACCTCTAGGTAAATCAATTTGAGTCACATCACCGGTAATGATCATTTTAGAAGACATTCCTAAACGAGTCAAAAACATTTTCATCTGAGCATCTGTAGTATTTTGAGCCTCATCTAAAATAACATAAGCATCTTCTAATGTACGACCACGCATATAGGCTAAAGGAGCTATCTCAATAATCCCTTTTTCGATTAGTCTTTCCGTCTGTTCTACCCCTAACATATCATATAAAGCATCATATAATGGTCTTAAATAAGGATCTACCTTTTCTTTCAAATCCCCAGGTAAAAAGCCTAAATTTTCACCAGCTTCTACTGCAGGTCTTGTTAATACAATTTTTTTGACTTCATTATTTTTTAATGCAGCTACTGCAAAAACAACCGCCAGATAGGTTTTTCCAGTACCAGCTGGTCCAATCCCAAAAACAACATCATTTTTTGATAAAGCCTGATAATATTCCTTTTGTCCTAAAGTTTTAGGATAAATAACTTTACCATGAATAGTTCTTGCAATCTTTATTGAATACAAATCATCCATCTGATCCAAATTATGATTTTCTATTAATTTCAAAGCATACAAAACATCTCTTCTAGAAATAGTCTTTCCCTTTACAACTAATTTTAGTAAAGCTTGAACAACTTCCTTTATTGCTTCAATCTTTTCCTGACCATCATTAAAAACAAGTTCATCACTTCTAAAAATAATCTCAGTTGAAAAAGCATCTTCTAATATCCCTAGATTTTCTTCATGATTTCCAACAAAATTTCTTATTTCATCAATAGAATAACTATCAAGTTTTATAACTTCTTTCATTCAATTCTCCTTTTTCACAGCAATATCTTCTAATAAAGTATAATGCATCTTTAAAATTATTTTACTACGAGTCCTTTCTATTTGCAAAACATTTTCCTTACTAATCTTTGCATCAGTAGGTATTTGACTTCTAATCAACAGCAACAGATGATAAAAAGCCGATGATTGATCCTGATCTGTGTTATTAATGCTAGCTTCATATTGATTAAAAGTATATGCATATACATGTCCTTTTACAGGAATGATTTTTACTGTATCATCAGTAGCAACTAGACTATTTTCTACTAATAAATCACCTTTCTTTACATAATCCAGTCTTTTTACAACAACATTACCACTGTCAATATCGAATGATTCAATCATCCCATCTTTTGCAGCATAAATATTTTTGAAATCATTTTCTTCCAGGGTGTCTTGTTGTTTTTTTGTATACTCTACAAAGAATACACTTCCTTTTTGATATATATTCAAGTATTCCACTTTTTCTCTATATCTATCTTTCATTTTAACTAGTAAATCATTTAATTCTTCATAATCATTCAATAAATAAAACGTATTAATATTATTCTGACTTAAATATAGAGAAATATCATTATTTAAAGTAGGTATTGTACCTTGTATATCAACAAAAAAAATCATATGAGTAAAACATAGTAAACCGATAATAAAGCCACTAATAACCATCACCGATTGAACACCTCTCAAATAAAGAAAATACTTAAAAATCCCTACTGTTTTTATGTATTCCATAGGAATCTGACAATCTCTCCATAAAAACGATTGTAAAGAAGCAGTATAAAAGAAATAACATTCATCTTTTTTTCTCAAGTGATAAATTCTTAATTTTTTCTGCTTAGTATATTTTAATAAAGTTAACAGTTCTTCTTCTTCAATACAATAAAGATCATACCCTAGTTTCATGACATTCTATCACCTTTATTATTCCTTTCACCATTAATTCACTATTATCTAAATATTCTATTTCAAAATCATTTCCTCTTATAGTTATGTCATACTCCTTCAATTCAATACACATATAAGAACAATCCATAAAACGAATAGATAGATAATCTTTAATCATAATTTTATTATGATTATAAATAAGCATGATTCCACCTCAACATACTATATGAAAGCAAAAAAAAAGAAGAACTAAGTTCTTCTATCTTTTTCCTTTATTTTTTCTAGCAGCTTCAGATTTCATTTTTCTTTTTAAACCTGGTTTAACATAGAATTCTCTTTTACGTGCTTCAGCAAGGGTTCCTGTTCTAGAAACTTGTCTTTTAAAACGACGTAATGCATCATCTAATGATTCATTTTCTCTTACTACAGTTTTTGCCATTTTGAACTCCCCCCTTTACTACCTACGAACAACGTTCATTATACATAAAAAATTTCAAAAAAGCAATAGTTTTGTGAATATTCTTTTAAAACTATTTCACCACTATTTCATTTTTTTCAATAATTTGTATTATTTTCTTCACCATTAACCAATTGACAGCCAGCCGATGTACCAATACGAGTAGCTCCAGCTTCAATAACTTTTACCATATCATCAAAGCTTCTGACTCCTCCAGCCGCTTTCACTTGTACATCATTCCCTACTATATCTTTCATTAATTTCACATCTTCTGCAGTAGCCCCTGCTGTGCTGAATCCTGTTGATGTTTTTACAAAAGAAGCTTTAGCTTTTGCAGCAGCTTCACAAGCAGCAATTTTTTCTTCATCAGACAATAAGCATGTTTCAATTATAACTTTAACCACATGACCCTCACTTGCTTCAACTACAGCCTTAATATCTTCATAAACCAATTCAACATCGCCATCTTTTAAAGCACCAATATTAATAACCATATCAATTTCATCCGCACCATTATTAATTGCATCCTCAGTTTCAAAAACTTTCGTTGCAGTTGTATTTGCCCCTAAAGGAAAACCAATAACAGTACATACCTTAACATCACTATTTTTTAAAATTTCAGCGCAATAAGAAACCCATGTAGGATTAACACAAACTGATGCAAAATCAAATTCCATGGCTTCCTGACATAACTTCATAATATTTTCTTTTTTTGTATCAGCTTTTAATGCCGTATGATCAATTAACTTATTATAATTCATAATCATCTTCTCCTTGACTAAAAATTTTCTTTATTGCTGACATAGCAATATATTTATCTCCTGGATAAGGCTCATTTCCAATAGTAGAAGCCATAAACTGTTCATGACCTTTACCCAATATCAAAATAATGTCATCTTTATTTGCTATCTCAATTGCCTGTTCAATCGCAATTCTACGATTCTCAATAATAACTGACACTGGTTTTTCAATATAATCCTGTATTTCCTGACATATTTCATATATATCTTCATCACGATTATCTTCAGCTGTCAATATTACCTGATCTAAATATTCATTTGCAAGTTTACCGATTTCTTCTCTTTTTTTAAAATTTCTTTTTCCCGGTGCTCCAAACACACCAATAATTCTTCCTTTTTTTTGAACTGATTTAGCAAATTCAAATACTCTTTTATAACTATTCACATGCTGACAATAATCAATAATAACATGAAATGGATACGAATGATTCAGAAGTTCCATTCGCCCTTCTACTTTTTTTATATTGGAAATACTTTCTACAATTTCATCTATCGACATTTCCAAACATATTAATGCTGCTACAACTGCCAAAACATTAGAAACATTAAAACGTCCTAAAACCGGAACACTAACATGTACAAGAGGATTTTCCTTGATCTGTAAATCAAACTCACTATGATCAATAAACAATTGAATATTTCTTGCCATTACATCAGATTTATGATCAATACCATAAGTAATAATCTGACATTTAACATCATCTTTGACTTCATTAAAAAAACGAACTTCATCAGTATTTAAAATCGCATACCCCTTATTATCAAGGAGTTTAAAAAGTTTTTCCTTAGATGCATAAAGATGTTGCATAGTTCCATGAAAATCAAGATGTTCCTCATAAATATTAGTAAAAATACCAATATCAAAATGAACACCATCCACCCTTTTCAAAGCTAAACCATGACTTGAAACTTCTAAGCATACACCTTTAATATCATTTTTAACCATCTCATTTAAATGACGATGCAAAAAAATCGTTTCTGGTGTTGTATAAGGAGACTGAATAATATGCCCTGCATATTCAATGTCATTAGTACCAATATATCCAACACGCAAAAAATGTTGTAAAATATCATGAATCATCAATGCTACAACAGTTTTACCACTAGTTCCTGTAACTCCAATCATTGTCATCTTATGACTAGGATGATCATAAAAAATATCAGCAACACGATTCAATTCATCTAAGACATCATTAACCTGAATATATAAAATACCTGGATGTTTATAAAGAAGAGGCTTAGAATAAACTATACACTTCGCCCCTTGGAAAACTGCATCTTCTACATAACGATGTCCATCAACACTTAAACCATCAACGCAAAAGAAAACCGAATCTCTACCAACATATCTTGAATCACTATGGATAGAAACTATTTTAAAATCTTCTTTTACATCAAATAATTCATTAATCTTTTTCACTTAGCATCTCTCCAATTAAAATAACATCATCTGTTTCTTTAATATTAACTGAATAAATATGTCCAACTGAATCTTCAGCTAACTTAACTCTTACCTTTAAATAATTAGAAGCATGACCAATCATATAATCTCCATCTTTTTCTTCAATCAAAACCTCTAATGTTTTACCTATTTGCTGTTGAGCATATTCTCTCATTAAAGTATGAGATAAATCCAATAAAGCTTTCACTCTTTGTTTCTTTACAGACTCATCTACCTGATCTTTCATTCTTGCAGCAGGTGTTCCTTTTCTTTTAGAATATGGGAATACATGCAACTGATTAAAATGTAACTTTTTAATCCATTGATAAGTAGATTCAAAATCTTCATCAGTTTCACCTGGAAAACCTACAATAACATCAGTAGTAATAGAAAGAGAAGGTAGTTTTTTCTTTAATTCAAAATATTTTTGTTCAAACTCTTGAGTAGTATAATGACGATTCATACGTTTTAAAGTATTATCATTTCCTGATTGAATAGGTATATGTAAATGATCCACAATAATTGATGAATCTGCAATTAAATTCATAATTTCCTCACTAACCTGACTCATTTCAATTGAAGAAATTCTTAATCTCTTTAACCCTTTTACTTTTGTTGTTAAATCAACCAATAAATCATAAAAACTATAATCATCAAAATCCTGCCCATAACCAGCAGTATGAATACCAGTTAAAACAATCTCACTAAAACCATGATTAACTAAAGACTGTGCTTGAGATAAAACACTCTCCTTACTTC
>JAXJVS010000027.1:0-10027 GCA_036308445.1 Bacilli bacterium
ATTATATCATTTTCACAATATAATGGAAAATGTTACTAAATTAAAAAACAATAAAATTTATTTTACCCTATTAACATATTCCTCTAAACATACCTTCTGTCGATATATCACTTCAGCAACATTTCTTTCCTCAAAACTTTACCTTTCTTCGATAAAACTATAATACCTATCTTTTCCAATAAATTAGCTACAGCATTACAACAAAACGACAAAAAAACAGAGAAAATTCTCTGTTAATCAAGTGGTGCCTGATAAAAACCACCAAAGAAATTCTCTGTTTTCAATACATTTATTATAGCTTTAGAATCTACTTGTCTTACAACATCAACAATATCCTGTACTTCATAACTTGATACTACTGTATGTATTAATTCAAATTCCTTCTTACTATATCCACCTACTGCAAAAAGTTTAGAAACACCATGTCTAAATTCTTTAATATATGCTTCAATGACTTCATCACCTTTAACAGTCGTAATCTGCAGAGTAACTCTTTCATAACGATGATGGAAGGAATCTATTGTTTTAGTGGAAATAAACTGGAATAAAATTGAATATCCAGCATGTTCCCAGCCAAACATATAGCCAAATATACATAAGATAATAGTATTAAACACAAATACATAACTCCAGATGGATCTTCCTGTTTTATTAGAAACATATAATGCTATAAAATCTGTTCCACCAGTAGAAGCATTACCCTTTAATGCGATAACTACTGCAATACCATAACAAAATCCACCAAATACTACATTCAATAAAATATCATCAAATAGGGGAGGAAAATGAATGATATTCAAAAAGAAACTAGCAAGAAATACTTGTAATATTGAAAAGAAAGTAAATTTTGGACTGATATTTCTATAACACAATATGGCAACTGGTACATTCAAAGCAATCATTGCTAGTGAAACTGAAATAGAACCACCATATAATGAAGCTATCTTATCAATTAAAATAGCTACACCAGTAAAACCACTAGATAATAAATCAGCTGGTTGAATAAATACATTAATCACAAACGCCTGAAAATAAGCTGAAACAACTACACAAATTGCAGTAATTATTAATCTTATACTCTTATGCTTTTTGAGATTCTTAATCATATTATATACTCTTTACTAATTTTTCTACTAAATCTTTGCTTACAACATCATAATCATTTTCATGAGGAGCAGGTGCATAACTATATGATACAGAAGTAGATGATGTTGTTGGATCATAAATCCAATCTTTACAAGAACTATGAACTTGATAAATCCCTGTGTAATCCATCATTTCTTTAGCATTACTAGCATTCATCCCAGAACCAGCTAAGATTTCAATCTTATCTCCATATTTCTCTTGTAATTCTTTAATTAATTCCTTACCTTCCATAGCTTTAGCTTTCAAACCGCTTGTTAATACTCTATCTACTCCTAATTCAATTAATGTTTCAATAGCTTCATAAGGATTAGAAACACAATCAAAGGCTCTATGGAATACAACTTCTCCATTATATTCTTTAATAATAGAAATAATCTGTTTATTTTGCTTTATATCTATATTACCATTTTCATCTAAACATCCAAATACAATACCATCAGCACCATTTTCCATTAGTATTCTACAATCTTCTAACAAAGTTTCAAAATCTTCTGGTAAATAATGAAAACCTGCACCTCTTGTTCTTATCATGCAGATTACTTTTAAATCAGTATTCTTCTTAGTTAATCTTAAAGCACCTATTGAAGGTGTTAATCCACCTAAGTGTAAACCGCTATTTAATTCAACTCTTTTAGCTCCACCTAAATAAGCTTGCATAGCATCATAATAACTACCACAACAAATTTCAATCATTCTTTCCATAATATTAACCTCTTTTCTATCTTGCTAGATAATATAAAGCTAAAGCGTAAATTTTAGCATTTGTGATTAAATCTTCTATTGTCATCCATTCATTGGGTTGATGACCTATTCCTTTTTGTCCAGGAAAACTAGGACCAAAAGGAACAATATTAGGCATTAATTTGGCATAAGTCCCTCCAGTTGTGGTAACTGGAGTACCATCTAAATGTGTTATTCTTTCATAGGCATTTTGCATCTGTTTTACCATAAAACAATCTTTTTCAAACTTAACCGGTAAAAAATGGTGAACAATTTCTACTTCCATATCAGTTTTATTTCTTATATTATCAATTGCTTTATCAATATTCATACCAGCAGGATAACTTAAAGCAAAAGAAAACACATTTTGATTATTAACATATTTTAATGAATAATTACGAATTTCACTCATACCAAACTCATTATCTTGAAAATCAAGGGCTAATCTTTCACCATTAGCCTTAGCATTCATAAAATATGTATTAACCATGTCATAAAACTTTTTAATATCTTTTTCTCTAATTTCTATTAATGCTCTTCCTCTTTCACCATAAACAACAGGAAATTTACAATCAGGAGTAAATCCCATAAGCGGCGCTTTTTCTTTAGATAAATAATATTTTAAATCTTCAAAACCACTCTCTTCATCACAACCAAATATAATACGAATAGGCTTACTTAACTTTATCCCTAATTCCTTAATTGCAAGTAAACCGTATAAACAAGTCATGATGGGACCTTTATTATCAAGAATACCTCTAGAATATATATATCCATTTTCCTCATAGGCACTAAATGGAGGATGCTTCCATCCCTCTCCTACAGGTACAACATCTAAATGTCCAATAGCACAAATATAATCGTCACCTACACCATATTGAGCATATCCAATATAATTGTCTATGTTTCTTGTCTGAAAACCTAATCTCTCACAAATCTTAAGTGTTGTATCCAGAGCAAGTTTTACTCCAGCACCAAAAGGAGCATTATCAAAAGCTTCAGATTCTACACTATCAATTCTTACAATTGCTTTAATATCTTCTATCATTGAAGAAGATAATTCTTCAATCTTTTGAATCAATAAATCTTCCATACTATTTTTCCACTAATGGCGCCATTCTTGTCTTCATATAATTATCTAGCCATTCTTGACTAGCTACTTCATGAATACATTTACCATCAACATTTTTAGTCAAATAAACTGTAGGCTTTTCATCTTTTGTTACAACTGCAAATGAGAATCCTTCTATGTTAGTAGCAACTCCCCATTCACCTTTATTATTCATTGCAATTAAAGATAAATCCCCTGCTTTTCCACGTCTTTCTTTCAACTCTTTATCTAAATTATTAACTGCTGTTTCACAAGCTAACTGAGGATGCATTCCTTCTTTCATTAATCTTACAATTTCATAAGAAATACAACCTTTCATCAAATCTTCACCTAAACCAGTAGCGCTAGCTCCTCCAACTTTACTATCTACATAGAAACCAGATCCAGAAATAGGAGAATCTCCTACACGTCCTTTTTTCTTCATAAATAACCCACTAGTAGAAGTGGCTACAGTCATTTTCCCACTTTCATCCAAACAAACCATACCAACTGTATCATGTCCTGCATAAGGCTTGATTTCCTGTTCTCTTACTTCTTTTACACGATTACGATAATGAATCTTAGCACGTTCAGTAAGCATATTCTTTCTCTCAAAACCTTCTTTATGAGCAAATTTCTCTGCTCCTTCAGCAACTAGCATACAATTGACTTTCTCTTTAGATAATCTTCTAGCAATACTTATAGGATTAGCATAATCCTTAATAGCTGCAATAGCACCTATATCAAAAGTATCACCATCCATGTAAGCAGCATCTAATTCAACTTCCATTTCTTCATTAGGAAGTCCACCATATCCTACAGATTTATAATATTCAAAATCTTCTACTGCTCTTATAGCTGTTTCTATTGCATCTCCAGCATTCCCGTTATTTGCCAGAATATCTGCACCTTCAGTTATACCTTCAACAGCCATACGCCAAGTGGCAATCATTCCCCACATATTCGCTTTCCTCCTTTTTTTAAAAAACAGCAGTTTAACTAAACTGCTGTTTCATTTTAAAAACAAATCTTCTTTTCTAAAGCAGCTGTATCTTCATTATTCACTTTTGCTTTAGCTAAAATACACATATTATGTAAAGCATCATTTAAACCAAAACCACCTTTTTTAGGAGTTTCTACAATAGCAACTTTGTCTTTAAATGCTTTAATTATTTCTTCATTTTCTTTAGACATTGCAGCAAATGCTTTTACATCGGTAGTCGTATTAATATCGTATGCAATTTCTGCAGCCATTACTGCATAATCTGCATAATTGAAAGCTGGTCCACACATAACAATATCTGGATTAATTTTCTTAACCATTGCACATAATTTTCTGCTAACTTCAGCTTTATTTGTAGCATATGTTCCTGTTCCACAATAAAGGCAAGCAACAACTCGTGCATCAATTTCTTTTAGCATTGGCTGCATCATAACTGCTGGTCCTAAGGCTTCTTTTTTTCCAGCTAAAGGTACCATCTTATCATCTTTAGTTCCAGCCCCTGCCTGAATTTGATCAAAGATCATTACAACTTTCATTTTATCACCTTTTTTCTTATAAATCATCAAAATCTAAATCATCTAATGAGAAATCATCATCTTCCTCACTTGCCGTATTAGTAGCATTAGCTTCTTCTTCAAGATATTGTTTATCAATAATCTTAATAAATGGTAAGTAAACAATAACACCTAATACCAAAAGAATAGCTTGTAATACTGCTCCAGCCCAGTTAGTAGATAAGAATCCAGAAATAATAACTGGAGTTGTCCATGGTAATTGGATACCATTACAATATGGTACTAATCCAATTGACATAACAATATAAGAAATAACAATATTCATTGTTGGTACTAACATAAATGGAATTAAGATAGTTGGATTTAATACAATTGGTAACCCAAATACGATTGGTTCATTAATACCAAAGATACCAGGTACTAATGATAATTTAGCTAAGTTAGTAACACGTTTAGATTTACAGAATAATAGCATAGCAATAATTAATGATAAAGTAGAACCACATCCTCCAAATGTTGCAAATAAATCTTGGAATTGTTGAGAAATAATATTTGGAATAGGTAATCCTGCTTGTAGTGCTACAGCATTTTCAGCAGCTAAAGTTTGTAAAATTGGATTAAATACTGCACCTACTACAGATCCTCCATTAACACCAAAGAACCAGAAGAAATGCAAGAAAATGTAAGCAACAACCATAGCTCCTAAAGTATTTCCTAAAGAAGTTAATGGAGCTTGTAAAATTGTAAATACAAATTGGAATGCACTTCCATAAGGAGTTAATGCAAAAATCCAGTTAAGTGCACAGAAAACAGTTACAGTAATACCAGCTGGGATTAATGCTGAGAATGATTGTTCTACTGTTGGTGGAACACCTTCAGGCATTTTAATAACCCATCCCTTAGAATTAACCCATGCATAAATATGAACAGCTATGAAAGCACAAGCAATACCAATGAAAATCCCTTTAGATCCAACCCATCCAAATGGAATTCCACTAACAGTAATAGCTTCACCAGCAGCTGTAGTTGTTTCAATGCTGAAAGGCATTAGAACAAACCAACATACTAAAGTAGTAGCAGCACCAAAGATTTTATCAACTTTCATTTTTCCTGCGAAAGAATAAGCTATACCAATAACTGCTAAAATAGCCATAATATCAAAAGTGGCTGATGCTGGTTTACTAATAAAAGCAGACCATCCCATATTTGATAAGAAATCAGTCCATGCAGTAATTGGGAAGTTATCAATTAATAAGAAAATTGACCCAATAATTAACAATGGAGTAGATACTAAGAAACCGTCACGAATTGACATCAAATATTTGTTTTTACCTATCGCTTCAGCAAGTGGCATAAATATTGACTCTAATTTTTTAATCATAAAATTTTCTCCCTTACTTTTTATTTTTTTACTTTTTGTTTTGTTTCATTAAACGAATGGCAGCTTTAAGGACTTTTTCCCCGTCCATAACGCCATACGCTTGTTGATCAATCACCTGAACAGGAATCTTTTGACCATGTTTTGCAGCAATGCCATCATATTTGTATTTAACCTGTGGTCCTAATAAAATGACATCTGGATGAAACTCTTCTACTATTTCATCAACTTTACCATCTGGGAAAGCTTTAACTTCAATTGGTAGTTTATGAGCATCAGCAACAGATTGCATCTTACTTGCCAACATACTCGTTGACATTCCTGCACTACAAAATAAATACACTCTTTTCATCAATTTTCCTCCTTTCTTTTAATTTCACAACCATACATATTATTACATTTTTTTACAAGACTTTATCTTAAAATCATTTCCTAGGTGTTAGGAATACATTTCAACACAAGAGAAACAATCATTTTTGATGTAATAAAATGGTTATATAAATACATATATTTATTTCCTAACCCCCTTTTTGATTTCAAGAAACTTACGTCACTATCGTATTAATTATTTATTAAATTAATACTTTATTATCAAATTGTCAATAGTATCTTTGAAACAAAAATATAATTATATTTTCGCAATCTTATTTTTTTACCAAAATAACCTTAGTATTTGCGATATAATCATGAATCATACGCTTTTCTGGTTTAATAATCGCTAATACTATAGAAATGACTAAAACAACAGTAAATGCATAAGCAATATAATGTGAATAAGATATTCCTAGAATCATAGCAATAAGCTCATGAAAATAAGTACTACAAGTAAACATAACACCTTCGACTAATAAAACCCCTACAAGTTCTCTTTTGATAAGTGTTAAGTAATCTAAAGGATTATTATCCATTTTCTCAATTTTAATAGAAGTTATTTTTTTACCAAATGTTTGTCCATTCTTGTTAGGAAGATATACCAAATACCATAGACAAAGCAATAAACCCACAATAAATGCAATAATAGCATGATTTTTACTCAATAAAGAGATATCAACAGTTAATACTTCTTTACCAGTTTCAACTGAACAAAAAAATATAACTGGGGCCATGGCTAACACACTAGTAAGATACCAGTCAATAGCATAAGCTATTAGCCTTCTTGGATGACTAGCACTTTCATGATATTTCTTTTCAATTTCTTTTTTACTTAAACGACGTTTTGTTTTCATTCATCCAAAATCCTTTCCATAAATTCATCATAATCTTTAGATAATAGTAATAATGTCAATTGATTAATGTCATTAATTGCGTTTGTCATCCAATCAAAAAACATTCTTAAAAAATCTCTATCTTCTTCTTTAATAGCTAATAACATTACTAGTTTAACCTGGTAGTCACCCCATTGAATTGGATCTTTTAATAATGCAATAGATATAATACTTTTTAAACTTGATACTTCTAAAGCATGTGGAGTAGCAAAACCAAAAGCAAATGATGTTGGTGACATCTCTTCTCTTTTAAATACAGCTTTTGTATAATCATCTGTAATTATATGATGTTCTTCTAACTGACCACACATATATGAGATTGTTTCATGAACATTCTTACAATCTAAATCACTATAGAAGTAATTTTTAATAATAAGTCTTTCAATCCAAGCATTAAATTCAGCTCTCATTTTCTTTTTGTCAATCTTATTCAAAGCTTGAAAAATTACTGATTCATCTTCATAGTTCATAAACATACTTATTTGCACAGTTAAAATCTGTAATGGATGAGTAAGAGGAGTAGTAGTAATAATTAAGTCAGGTTCCAATTGTTTTACTTTTTCATTTTCAAACATAGACAATGTTTCTATTATTTCTAAGCGATCTCCATATAATCTATCTATCTTTTCTATACACAATTTAGAAAAAACAATATTATTAGGCATAATTAATACCGCCCTTATTTTCTGAGTTGCATTTAATCTTTCATTAGCCGCACCTAAGTGTAATGCAATAAATCCCACTTCATCTTGATTTAAATGAATACCTAGCTTTTCTTCGATAAACAAACTTGTTCTTATTCCCATTTCAAAGACTAAAGGATACTTTTTCTTTATTTCCTGCAAGAAAACATTTTCCATAGTAATGCCACTTTCAATTCTTTCTAATAAACTCTGCATATGCATAGTTAGACCAGAAATAAGTTCTGCATCTCCTCTAAAATCAACATCAAAATATTGATAGATATTCTCTAAAAGTTCATCAATAATTTTATCAATAAATATCTCAACACCTTTAACAACCATAATACCCTCTGTATAATGACTACTTTTCTTTCCTAAAAACATCAGTGCCAATAAAGCTATTTCATCTTCAATAATTTCTATATGTAATTCTTTTCCAACTTCTCTATAAAAATCTGTGGATATTTGATATTCTAAGCTACCTTTTAAAGCATCATCGTTTCTAGATGTATGTACATAATTAAACTGTAAAATTCTTTCTATTCCTATTCCAATATGAATCAATAACATTGGTAATACTGCATCATGAATAGTATAATTATATTTATCTAGAGTTTTCTCTAAAATAGAATGCACTTTCAGCAGGTCAAAATCTTTATATAAAGAAGCAATTTTATTAATATTCAAGAAATTTCCTTGAGTTTCATTAGCTAATAATTTTTTATATAACTTTCTTTTTTCACTCTCATCACCCTTTAAATAAAGATAATTTTTACTTCTATCTAAATGGAGATTTGGATAATCTTTTAATTGTTTTCTTATTCTTTTAATATCATTGTCAATACTATATTCACTTACAAATATCTGACTTTGTAATATTGTCAGATTTAAACCATCTTCTTTAATCAATAATTGTTGGAGAATATAAACACTTCTTTCATGAGGTGTTTGAGGAACTGTTGTTTCTATCTGAATATCTAATTTTGATATAAGTTCTCTATCCAAATGATATCCTTTTCTTAAATGAGAAAGAATAAGATCACATTCATAGTATTGGTTAATTGTAGAAATGTCTTGTCTTATTGTTCTATCTGACACATTCAGTATTTTTGATAATTCTTTTCCTGTAATCCATTCACTATTTTCAAATAATAGATTAATAATACTATTTTGCCTTTTATTTAACATATTATCTCCCACTTTCTACAAAACATTATAACACCATTTGTATTAATAAATATGTAACTTAATTTCCTAAGTCTTAGGAAATTAACATATTTTATAAAATCTTTCTGTTAAAAATATATATGTTTTTTCCTAACAATAAATCCTCAAAGAAATGTTTCTAACTAAACATAGGAAAATGTTTCATCAAAATCATTACCTCTATAATGCATTGTTGTAGTTAGGATTTTCAAAACTATATCTCTATATGATTTTCTTTGATAATATCTAGGATATCTCTGAATTAATTCATATAAAGATAAATATCCCTGAAGAAAAGATACGCTTACTCCTCTTAAATGCCCTATATACATTTTAAGATTTCCGTGCAATGAATTTACTCTATCTAGCGTATAACCTTTATACGATGATTTGCCAGAAGGAATCTTTATCCATTCATATCAAAGGGTTTCATCCATTTCGACTTCACCCTCCAATTTATCGTGTTCTAACATTTTAAAAATCAAATACATTGTCTTGTGTCTCCATGCAAGAACTGTATTTTCACAAATTCCAACCTTATCCATAGTTGTTTTGATTGTTTCACCATGAAATAGACATTCAAAGAATATCAGCCATTGTTGCTTAGAAGATTTACTATAATACATCAATGTATTTCTTTTCAAAGTGAAAGTTATTCTTTTGCATTCATGATTATGACATTTATAGCGCTGATCACCAAACTTATCAAAACCAGCTTTGGTGATATGTTCACATCCACAATCAGGACAAACAATATGTTGTGATTGAATATCATGAATTTCTTTTTTGAAGAATTTATCAAATTCCTGTTCAAGATAGAAATCATGAAACTGAGAGTAGAGTTCATCGAGAGATGATAAATCTAATTTTTTAAAGTCATCGATAAATTGTTGAAATAGTTCGTCATTGTTAGCCATTGAAGGTACCTCTCTTTCATTAGATATTTATATTATACCTGATAAAAAGAATTGATGTTTTCAATAACATTGAATGAAAACCGTTATTTCGGCTATGTTAACCC
>JAXJVS010000028.1:0-2042 GCA_036308445.1 Bacilli bacterium
AGAATCAATTTGCTACAATTGGTAGTTTGATTCTCATTTTACTTTACAATTTTCTTGACTCTCTTTACTCCAAGGTAAAAACATATCTAAACTTTCAGGATTGTTGACTAAATCTTGACTTGGTAAGTAATTGAACACAAAGCATAAATATTTGTAAGGATCTAATCCATTTGCTTTGGCTGTTTCTATAATGCTATATGTCGCTGCACTGGCATCTGCGCCTTTCGGGCTCGCTGAAAACAACCAATTTTTGCGACCTACCGCAAATGGACGAATTGTTCTTTCGTCCAATGAGTTAGTCATTGGTAAATATCCATCGTTAATATATTCGCTTAAACCTTTTCTTAAATTTAGGGCATATTGTAAAGCTTGATGTATTTTAGATTTTGATAATACATCATCTTTGCTTTCTTCGCACCATGCAAAGAATTTATCTAATAAAGGTTTTGCTTCTTTTTGTCTAATCTTTGCTTTTTCTTCAGGGGGCAAATCTTTTATTTTATCTTCAATTTTGAATAGCTCTTTGATTTTATCTAAGCCCTGTTTAGCTAACGTATCATTAATGTTCTCTACATTATCTGGTAAACTATCTCTGAATTTACGACGGCAATGTGCCCAACAATATACATTAGTGACATTTGATAATTGATTATAACCAGCATAACCATCTGTAATTACTTTTCCTTTGAATCCTTTTAGAAATTCTTTTGGATTATAGCCTGCTCGTGTTGGTTTATATTCAAAGATTCGTATTGGCGTTTTGCTTTCTTTGATGCTTGAGTACACCCACATATAAGATTTTGTTGTGTTATCTTTTCCAGGTTCATTCAACACTTGCACCGTTGTTTCATCACAGTGTACGTATTTTTCTTGAATCAGTAATTCATGCATACGTTTCTTTAATGGCATCAACCATTCTTGCGCTGCAATGATAACCCAATTAGCCATGGTTGCACGATTTAAATCTAAT
The DNA here is from genome assembly GCA_036308445.1 of Bacilli bacterium. Taxonomy (GTDB): domain Bacteria; phylum Bacillota_I; class Bacilli_A; order Erysipelotrichales; family Coprobacillaceae; genus MGBC113645. The sequence continues at coordinate 971 of JAXJVS010000028.1, forward strand.
CCTAATCGTTTCCATTCGGCTTCTTGTCGATATAAAGGAACTCCGTTCACATATTTTTCCTTCATAATATGGGCTACACTTTCAGCTGACGCATATGAATGAGGGATAACAGGAGCAGGTACACCTGTTTTCACCATTACTTTTGATCCTTCTTTCTTGCACGCTCTGCATTCAAATGTTTCTCGATAGTAATTGATAACTTTTAATTTAGCTGGAATAAATTGTACTTCTTGTCTTACATATTCTTTTCCTACAGCTTTTAGTTGATGACCACATCGTGGACATTCCTTTTCATTTTCAGGTAATGTAAGTAGTACATCTTCTTGTGGTAGATTAGATAATTTTAATTTGATTTGATCTTTATATTTCTTTTTGTGGCGAACATGGCCTTCGATATTCAAGACTTCTTCATCGCATTCTTGTTCTGCTTCATCAAAAAAAGAAAGTTGGTCAAAACCCAAAGAATGACTAGTCTCACTCTTTGTTCCAAATAACTTTCTCTTTAAATAATTGTTTTCTTCTTTTAATAAGGCATTATCATTTTTTAATTCTTCAATCATCGCTCTTAGTTCTTCTTTTTCTTTTTGAACTGATTGTAGTAATGCCATCATATCTGAAAGTTGTGCTGTTAATTGTAATAATTGTTCGCTATTCATTATCAGCACCATCCTTTCATCCACATATAAATTATACCATATTTTAGGTCATAATTCATCAAATTAGCTCGATTTAAAGGACTTTTTTCGCTTTACTTTGCTTGATTACTTTCTTTTGATCTATGCTTAATCCTTCCATCAACCAACGAAATTGTTGATTTGTTAATAGCCTGGCTTCTTGCTCATTTCTAGGCCATTTAAAGTTTCCATTTTCCAATCTTTTATATAAAAGAAGGAAACCATCACCTTCCCAATACAATGCTTTTATCTTTGTTGTTGACGTTCCGCAAAACAAAAATAATGAATTACTAAATGGATCTAGTTTGAAATTTTGTTGCACAATAGTAGCTAATCCATCAATTGAACGTCTCATATCCGTATAACCAGTAGCTATATAAATCTTATCAACTTTTGAT
>JAXJVS010000029.1:0-7568 GCA_036308445.1 Bacilli bacterium
CATTAACTTCATATTGACAAGTTATATTATAGGTGTAGTAAGAAGAAATGTTAAACTCCCTTTAAAACATATTTAAATAAAAAAAGATTCACCAGTAGGTGAGTCTTTTTTTATCTTACAATAATCTCCCCCAGATAGTCAGGGTGTGTGTTTTGTATCGTGGTATACTAATGAAAGTGGACAGCTTAATATTATGGGTTCAAAGTTTTCTAGAGTGTAAGATGGAATATAATGGTATAAAGATGATGTTAAATGGTAAAATAGAAATTATATGCCTAAATCAGGCAATTTTATTTTTTTGATCGGAATAATGATAATGATTCTTATCATGTAAGTATAGTAGAAAAATCGAAAGAGATTGTATTTATACTATTGAGGGAAATGACGGAGATAAGGTAAGCTCAAAAGCTATTCTAAAGATTATAAATGTATTTTTGGATATGGATTAAACAAATAATATATCGAAGAGGTTGATACGTACTTTGAAAAACAATGAAAATACGAAAAAGAAATAAATGAATTGAATTTAAGAAGAGAAAAATATTAATAGTTGAATTAAATTTAATGAATATATAGAATGGAGGATGAATCTTAACTGTTGCATAAAGAAAAATGAAGTTACCTCCCCGGTAACTTCATATAAAACATTTTGAGTATTTCACCTGTCTACTTGACAGGGGCGGTTCATTTCAAAACTCTATTCTATATCAATCAATATAATTCTTTAATTTAAATTGAAAGTTACTGTAAAATTTTTATTAACTTTACCTACATAAGTAACTATATTGCCTTGCGCATTGACAGAATAAGATTTATTTGAATTTTTGAAACTACCAGTATAACTTGACATCTCAAAATAGTTGATAGTAGCAATTTTAGTTACAGTTATTGTTGGCTTATAAGAAGTATCAAAATATTTTACAGATTCTTTTGTTGTATATTTATAATTTAAAGTCATTCTATTTCTTCCACTATTAAATGATAAAGTTTTACTGCCAGAAGTAGATCGTGTAGTTATTTCAGTAATAGTAACATTTATTTCAGTAGGCATTTTGATTATTGCAATACAATCATTATAAAGCTCTTCTTTATCAACAGATAATATAGTCGAAATATAATTTTGATAGTCCATTTCAAAACACTTATCTAAATGATTTTCATAGTATTCATTTTCATCATAGATATGAAATTGAGTATCATAATCATCATTGATATCTTGTAACAATAAATTTATATCAGATATAAGATAATTATTGTTTTCTATTGCATGAGTTGGTGTTATGCAAAGTATTAATGCAATAGCTGATATAAATATAATAATCATTTTTTTCATATATTTATTTCTCCTGTTTAAATGGTTCATTTAAAAGTTGTACAAATTCTTTAAAAGATTTTTTTCCAAATTCTGTGATTGAATATGTAGTTTGAGGCCTTTTATTAACAAACTCTTTACGCACATCAATAAAGCCAGCTTCATAAAGTTTGTTCGTGTGATTTGTCATTGCTCCATCTGCACATTGACATACTTTTTTTAATTGACTATATGTTAAAGATGATGTATATAAGCTTGCTAATATTTGAATTCTTATTGTAGAATCAAAGATTTTTGATTGCTTAGATATAGATTTCTTCATTTTTAATTACTTTTCTCATATAAACCAATATAAAAATAAAATGTACTAGAGAAAAAATACCATAACTCTGTAAGAAATTAACTAAATTATAAACATTAATTAAAAATAACGAATTTACATTGAAAGATGAAAATGAAAAAACAATCATTATATTTATAATATAAATAACTACATTATATAATATAAAGATATTTAAATGATTATCTTTAAAATAAAATTTTAATAATAAAGAGCTAAGAATTAAAGTAATTAAATCTAAAGAAATTGTGTTTATTAAACCTAATAATATTTCCGTATTTAAATAATAGGATAATGGGAAAATGATTTTCGTAAAAGCTAGCAGAATAGGGATAATAATATATAATTTTAAAAAATCATTTTCTTTAATTGATATCTTTATTTTATTAATGAAATAAATATAAATAATCAAAGTAAAAAGAAATAAAACTATATATAAAATACGAATTAAAGGAAAAAACCAATTTTTTTCATTAAGACTAAACATAGTTCCTGCTGTATGAATAAGATAAATAATTAGATTTGAAATCATGTAAAATGTTATCCAACTTTTTAAAACTTTCTTTAAATTGTAACATGGTATTTTATCATCTTTTATATAATTTGTATCGGCTACAGATTGATTAATAATATGGATTAGTTCTTTTTCTTTCAAATATCACACCTCTTTTTTTAATTGTTTTTATAAAACCTTCAAATTAATTTGTAAATTATTAAATTTACACACTCTAATTATAAGAGTAATCTAAAAAAATGCAAATGATTTTTATCTTATTTACAAAAATCAAATATTTTGTTATATTTATAGTGTAGAGTACTCTTAAAATCAAAGTGTAATTAGAAAGGAGAAAAATTATTATGAAATTACAATTTAATATAAGGTTACATTCAAAAGTATTAGTTGTTTTAGGAGTTGTATTAATGTTGGTATTATCTATTGTAGGTGTTGATGCAGCAACAGAATCAAAAAAACATACCTGGTCTACTAATTATGGTGGAGCAACAGAAACAGTTAAATTAACTGTTTCTTTAGCTACAATAAATAACCCTAATGTGAGTTATGAGAAAAGTGGATATGGTGGATACTATAATGGTTATGCATATACATATGCTGGAATTGGTAATACTCTTACTAAAAAAATAAGTGGCGATACAGCTACTTACACAAATAAGGCTACACCAGCATGGACAAATAAAGTATCTTATGCTTCAATAAAAGGTAGTACAAAAACTGCAACCTTTAAATATGAAGGTAGTTTGACTGTAAACTAAATTAAATAAAAATAAAGTAAAACATAGCTTTTGCTTTATTTTTACATAAAGGGGAGATATCATGCTTGAGCTAAAAAATTATATATTAAAATTCGATAATAAAATAGTTTTTGATAATACTTACTTTAAAGCAAATGATAATCAATTAACACTAATTACTGGTGAGAGTGGTGTAGGTAAAACAACATGCTTACAATCTTTACTATTGAACAATGTATATAAGGGTGATTATACTTATCATAATCAAAAGGTAAATGAAGAGATAATCAGGGATAATTTCTATTTTATTGAACAGTTTCCTACTTTTATAGAGGATCTTGATATAGAATCTCACTTTCTTATGATAGAAGAAAATTTTAAAAATTTAGATTATTATCAAACATTAGAAAAACTAAAGATAGAAAATCTGTTAAAAAAATATCCAAATCAGCTTTCAGATGGAGAAAAGAAAAGAATTTCATTAGCTTTAGCATTTTTTATGAATCGAGAAGTATTAATAGCTGATGAACCAACTTCATCATTAAATGAAGAATTTAGCAGATGTGTATGTGAACTTTTAAAAGAATATGCTATGGATGGACATATGGTCATTGCTTCAGGGCATGATCATATGTTAAGGGAATATGCAGATGTTATTTATGAAATAGAGTACAACCAGTTTAAATATTTACAAGATAAAGATTATGAGGTTATCAAAAATCATGCTAGTAATAACATAAAGATAAGAGTAAGGTTTATCGATTATTTGAAGATGTATCGACATTCTTTAAAAAGACATATAATGGTAAAGATATTGATGATGATTCTTGTATCAGTTGTTGGATTTGCGTTTGTGTTTAATAATGAGGCAATACGAGTCAATATAGATGCGATAAATGAGATATCATCAACCGAAATTCTCGTTTTTAAAAGTGTTGATGGAAAAGGTATGTTTGATTACTCCTATGTTGGAAATGAATTTCCTTTAAGTACAGAGGAAGTTAAAGCATTACAGAATATTGATCATGTATCATATATAAATTATAAATATGATATAGAAATCAGTAATGACTGTAATGAAAAGGTAAAAATTGGAACAAGGAATACAGCAGATGTATTAAAAAAATTATCTGCCAAACAGAATGGAGTGAAACTAGAAAAAAAATATCCAGAAGATTTTGACATTAATCAGATGACAATTCAAACATATGATTCGAATTATGATTATGGAAGCAAAGTAAAGGAAAAAATTAGTGATAAAAAGGGGATATATATTTCACAATCTTTATTCAATATATTATTTCAAAATATTGATGATCATGATTTGTTAACATTGTATTTACCAATACAAATACCTATTTATAATGTGTCTGGGATAAGTGTAACACAAGCTGAAGATGATACATCATCTTATGAAACAAATTGTGTTGCTACAAAAGAAATTTGGACAGAACTTCCGATTGTTGGTATTCTTTCAGGTGACAGTTTATATGATAATTATGATAATCAAATTGCAACATATGATATATTTTTAGAACAAGGTATACTAGAAAAATATATAGAACAGTATAAAGATGTCAAGAGTCATGTTATGTATTACACTGGTGATTTTGGAAACACTAAAATATATTATGATGAGCTACCTCCAGATGGAGAAGAAATTAGACAGACAATTAAAATGACTCCATGGACTCCTAATTGTTATATCATTCATTTGGATAATCTGGGCTATCTTGAAGATGTGCTGACAGAGATTAATAAAATGGGTTTAGATGCGAAGAATGTATATATCAATACAACGTCATTAAAAAGTGCTGTTGCATCAACCCAAATGGCTTCTAAAATTCTAGCAGTAGGTATCGCAATACTATTATTGTGTATGGGATATTCAGTGAAATCTAAAGAAACAAATGAAAAAGATATGAATAAATTTTTAAATAATTTGGGAGCAAATAAAAAAGAAATACTTTTAATAAAGGTAAAAAAATATGTCCTAAACTTTGTTATTCAAACCATTGTAACTCTTATAGCTTCATTTGTTTTAGTGAAACTATTAGCTATTATGTTTCCTTCTGGAACGAAGTATTCATTTGATCTTGTTATGATTATGATTGGTATTACTTTTATAATTGAGTTTGCATTTGCATTAGTTATGGAAAGAAAGTGGTTAAAAAATGTTAGAACTTCATAATTTAAATATTTCATATGAAAGAAAAATACTGGAAGATGCATCTTTTCGTGCATCTTCTGGACAATTGACTTTAATCCAAGGAGAGAGTGGAAGTGGAAAGACAACTTTTTTATATAGATTAGCTCTTATAAGTAATCAGAATGACTATGACTATCATATAAACAATTATGATATAATGGATATGTCTCCATTACAAAAAGATAAGTTTAGAAGAAACAATATTGCATTTTTATTACAGAATGCTCTTTTGATTGATGAATATAATATCAGAGAAAATCTATGTTTTTTTGCAGGATTGGTTGATAAGACTATTGATGATAATGTCATAAAGGAAATATTAAAACAAGTTCATCTTGATGTTCCTCTTGAGCAAAATATACAGACATTATCAGGTGGAGAAAGACAGAGGCTAGCAATTGCTTGTGCTTTGATTAAAGATACTGGTGTGATTATACTGGATGAACCAACTAGCTCTCTTGATAAGGATAATGAAAAAGCAATATTTCAGTTATTAAAAAATATAGCAATCAATGAAGAGAAGGTTATTATTGTTTCAAGTCACAGTAAAGAAGCAGATAAATATGCAGATGTGATATATAAAATAGAAAATGCACATTTAAAAGTCATAAAGAATGAAAATAATGAAAGTAAGATAGTAATACAAGATAAGAACATAAATTTATCTCATATTATTGAATATGTAAAAAGACATATATTTATCCTAAAGAAAAAGACATTAGCAGCTATAGCTATCATAACAGCAGCACTATTGTTCATTTTTATAGCAAATTACATACTTGACACGATGAAGAAAGAAAGTATTAATAAAATTGTAAGTTTATCAGAAAATCAGATATTCATAACTTCTAAAGATAATAACGTTTATGGAAGAGAGACAGATCAAGAGATAGATGATAGCATAATATCTTCAATAAAAATTAAATATAAGAGCTATCCCTATGTTAATGGATTTATCATGATGGATGATATAAAAGTGGATGTCATACCTATATTTAAAGAAAATGATGTTACAGATAAGTATGAAAGTCAGTATAATGTATTAGATGAAAAAGGTGTGATTTTAAGTCAAAGTCTATATAAATATTTGAAGAGAAATAATATGACAGTCAGGACAATAGATAATAACATCAATTTTAATGGTCAAGCTATACAATATCAGTGTAATGTAAAAGGAGTATTAAAAGAAGGAGTCTTAAACCATTATACATATAATGATTATTATATGTATTTATCTTATGATGTCATAGATGAACTGTATTCAGGTACAAAGTATACTGGATATACACTTTTTACAGATGATATAACTTCATATAATCTTCTAATAGAAGAACTGAATAAGTATGAATTTGATGTTAATACAACATTTAGTAATATTGAAAGTATTAATAATGTGGTAGATAATATAGAAAATATGAGAACAATATTTTATATTGTATCAGTAGTTATAGTTGCAATCATTATGGTATATTATTTGTTACACCACTTCAATCAGAGAAAAAGAGAGTTTGTGATTGATATAGTTGCAGGATATAGCATAAAAAATATATTTACACTGATGTGTATAGAAATAATAAATTATTTAGCTATATCATTTATACTATTTATAGTAATGGCGATATTATTTTTCATAATATTAAAATACAGTTATTATTATATTATTATTTATAGCTTAATTTTATTGAGTATAATTTACATTATAAGCTGTATAATATGTATTATTGATATGAAGAAAATATCTGTTGAAAATATATTGAGAGATTGATGGTAAATTTTTAGTGAAAAATATGAACTTATTTTGGATACCCAATAGTTACTAGAATTAAGAAGTTCCCGTTAGGTTTTGAAAAATATCTTTCTTCTTATCAGTTTTTATAATATTGAATTCAAAGAAGAATTGGGGTATTCAAAATCTTTTCATGTACACAAAAATTGCTAAAAAGTTTCCAGGTCAACTTTCTGGGTATAAAATTTATAAGAGAAGATAATTTATTATCATTATGTATGTGTTGTAAATCATCTTCCTTTTCTATTTCTAATATAAATGATTTTCAAGATAACTATGGTTCATTATCATTTATATTAAAGTATTTTATATATAATATGATTTTTAATGATAAATAAAGATTAGTTTATAGTATTCATGTGTTAAATCAACAAAATTGTATTTATATTACTACCCCAAGTTTCGCACTTGAGTTGTTTTTTTATAAGAAATTTCACATTGTTGGAATTTCTTTTTTTTATCTAAAAAGATCCTAATATTAAGAAATATATTTAATTAATTTAATGAAATAGTGTCAATTTCATATATCGACAGTAAACGCAAAATAATCCGTGGATTTAAATAGTTCATGTAATTTGCCATACTGTAGTAAAAAGAAGGGGTTAAACATAGTTATCTAGAGTTAACAGAACTCTAGATAACTCCTTAAAACCCTATGCTACTACAGGAG
>JAXJVS010000030.1:0-3297 GCA_036308445.1 Bacilli bacterium
AACAAACTATAAAAGAACATGTTGAAGAATATATTCAAAAAGGAATGTCTGCGAAAGACGCCATTAAAGAAGTAGCTAAATTAAGAAATATAAACAAAAATATAGTTTACCAAGAATATCACAAATAGAAGGTATGAGAATACCTTTTTTTGTTTCACGTGAAACATTATGTATAATTATTTTGATAAATGCCATAATAAAAAGGGTGATATAAATGAAAGAAAGTAGAAAAGTAGTTTTAATAGGTACAGGTATGGTAGGAATGAGTATGGCTTTCTCATTGATTAATACTGGAGGAATAGATGAATTAGTATTAATAGATATAGATAAAGAAAAAGCAAAAGGGGAAGCAATGGATTTAAATCACGGATTACCATATAGTGAGAATTATATTGAAATAAAATATGGTAGCTATTATGATTGTAATAATGCGGACATAATTGTACTTTGTGCAGGTGCCAACCAAAAAGAAGGGGAAACTAGATTGGATTTAGTAAAAACAAATACAAGAATAATTCAAAATATTTGTAAAGAGATAAAGAAAACTTGTTTTAATGGAATTATAATAGTGGCAAGTAATCCAGTGGACATTCTGAGCTATGTAGTATATAAAGTGACTGAATATGATTATCATAAAATTATAGGTAGTGGAACACTATTAGATACAGCTAGATTGAGATATTTGTTAGGGGAATTTTTAAATATTTCTACTGAAGATGTCCATGCATATATATTAGGTGAACACGGAGATACATCATTTGTTTCTTGGTCAAATTGTTATGTTGGATGCAAACCACTTTTAGAATACATTGATGAAAAAAAATTAGATATGGATGACTTAGCGGATATTTATGATGATGTAAAGAATGCAGCTTATGATATAATATCAATGAAAAAAGCAACATATTATGGAATAGGCTTGGCATTAAATAAATTAGTTTTATCAATATTTAATAATGCAAAAAATATTTTATGTGTTTCTGCATATCAAAAAAATGAATACGGAATAAATGATATATATATAGGAACACCTTGTATAATAGATAGAAATGGTATAAGAGAAATCGTAAAATTACCTCTGAATAATGTTGATAATGAAAAGATGAAAAAAAGCTATTATGTATTAAAACAAATTAAATTAGAAATAAAAAAAGAAATTTCAAATTGAAATTTCTTTTAATATAAACGTCTATATACTTTTATATAGCTAGAAAAGCTCGATAAAGAAGTTCTTTTCACAATATGTCCTTTAGAAGCGTGATTTCCTAAACAAGTAGATCCTTCACCAGAGGCGTGAACCACTATACCACCACCTATGTAGATACCAATATGATGGTATGTAGAAGCACCGCTTCTTTTAAAGCAAACTACATCTCCAGCTTGTAATTCATTATATGATATAGCCTTACCAGAATTAGCATATGAATTAGCAGTCCCACGTCCACCACCAACACCGGCATTTCTTAAACAATAATAAACTAATCCAGAGCAATCAAAATAATTAGGTCCAGTAGCTCCCCAATAATAAGGGCATCCAATTCTTCCGATAGCAATTTCTGCAATCTTATTACCAGTAGTAGAATCACCTTTTACTACACTTCCACCAGTATCTTGTTGTGGAATAGAATTGGCAATCTCTGCTAAAGCTTCATCGATTTCCTTTTGAGCTGCTTCATTCTCTTTAACTTGATTTTGAGTAGCAGCTATTTCTTGTTGTTGTTTTTTCTTTAAAGCTGTTAATTGTTTCTCTAATTCCTTAGCCGATTCTCTTTGAGATTGAAGATTAGCTTTAGCTTGAACTAAAGTCTTCTTTTGACTATCAAGTTCTTTCTTTTGTTCAGTTAATTCAGCAATTAATTCGTTTTCATAAGCAGTAATATCATTCAAGCTATTAATTCTAGAGAAAAAATCAGAAAAATTTTCAGCTCCGAATATAAACTGAATAAAAGAATCAGAATTATAATCAGATTGCATTACATATAGTCTATCTTTCATTTCATTATTCTTTTTTTCAATATTCTTTTCTATTTTATCAATAGACTTTAATAAGTAGTTTATTTCTTTTTCTTTAGAAGAAATCTGTTCATTAATAGAAGATATCTTTGATTGAATTTTTAAGATATCATCTTTTGTTTCTTCTAATTCATCTTTGTTTTCTTTAATTTCATCTTTTAGTTCTGAGTTTTTATTTTTTAAATATTTATTAAACTCTTTACATACTTTTTCTTTAGATTTAGCAAGATTAGAAGATGAACATATTTTAATGTACTTATCTTCTTGACCTTCAAAATTAGTTGCCTTAACTTCAGAAGGATTAATAAATAATACTCCTACTAATGCTAAAGAAATAAGACTTAATAGAAATTTCTTCAAAATATCACATCCTTTGCTAAATAATTATAACATAAATAAATAGGATATAAAGCACCAAATTTTAACAAATCATATTTTCAACTGGTTGATTATTAAAATATTGAAGAAATCCATTTACAACGGCTGTACCAACACGATTTAAACATTCTTTAGTAGATCCTCCGATGTGTGGAGTATAAAAAACATTATCTAGTTGAAGTAATGGGTAATTTGAATTAACTGGTTCTTTTTCAAGAACATCGCAAGCATAGCCAGCCAACCATTTGTTTTTTAAAGCTTCAAATAGATCATCTTCATCAACTATAGCACCTCTTGCAGTGTTTATTAAATAAGCATGAGGTAACATTAACTTCAAATATTTTGATGTTATCAAATGATAAGTATTATTATTTAAACTGGTACCAATATTAATAAAATCGGCTTCTTTAAAAATATCTTCCATTCTTTCCTTATATATAAATCCTAAAGTATCTGCTTTTTCCTTCGTAAGAGAAGGAGAATAGGCAATGATTTTCATATGAAAACCATTTTTCAATATTTTACCAGCTTGAATAGCAATATTTCCAGCTCCAATAATTCCAAAAGTTTTATATGAAATTTCATTTCCAAGATATTCTATTGGTGCAACTTTCGTAATTTTATTTTCTTTAAAATCTCTATCAATTAAATATGTTTTTCTAGATAATGTAAGTACAAAATTAACAATAAGTTCAGCTACGCTTAGAGAGTTTTTATTAGGAGTATTAAAAAAATGAATTCCTTTTTCCTTTAAATAATTAATGTCAACATCGTCAATACCACTACCATGTAAACCTATTACTTCTAAATTGTTACATTGATCAATAAAAGATTTATCAATTTTTAAATTTCTTGTAAATATACCATGGCACTCATTTAATTTGCTTTTATCTTTAATAATTATAA
>JAXJVS010000031.1:0-13251 GCA_036308445.1 Bacilli bacterium
GTCATGAATTGACTATTCTCACTATTAAACCATGAAACAATAGTATAAGGATAAAGAATAGTAGAAAGTAATACAAAGATAGAAATGATTAAAGAAGTTATAATCGCCATTTTTAAATATGCTTTGACTTCTTTTTTTAACTTTAATCCAAAACTTTGACTTAATAAGGGTTGTATTCCCTGGGAAATACCATTATATAATCCTGAAACGACAATTGCTAGATTACTTAATATACCATAACTAGCAACTGCAATATTACCACTAATAGATAATATAATAAGATTAAAAGCATAAATAATAATACCACTAGATAATTCAGTAATAAAAGAAGGTAAACCAATTTTAAATATCTGTTTTAAGTATCGGAAAGATAATCTATTCTTAATAAAATGAAAATTATTTTTCTTTTGAATAAAATGTAAACTACATATAATTAATGCAATAATAGGAGAACATCCAGTAGCTAATGCTGCTCCCATCATACCAAGATTCATTGGAAAAACAAAAATATAGTCAAAGATGATGTTAAAAGTGGTTCCTGTTAATATCGCAAGACTAGCTAATTTTGGATTATTATCATTTCTTACAAATGTAACGATAATCTGTTGTATTATAAAGAACGGAGTAAAAAGAATAAAGCTTTTTAAGTAAGTGACAGCAATATTGATAATATCATTATCTGCTCCTAAAAGAGTTACTATCTCTTTAGCATTAGTAAAACCAGGAATCATAATAAATACTGAAAATAATAAACCAATTATTATTGCATGAGTATAGTATAAAGAAGCTTTTTTATTATTCTTTTGTGCTCTTAATATTGAGAATTCTGTAGCTCCTCCGATACCTAATAATAGACCAACTGCAAAAATAAGATTATAAACAGGTAATACTATATTCAAAGCAGTTAATCCATCTAGCCCAACTCCGTTTGCAATAAATAAAGTATCAGCCAAAATATAACAAGACATTCCAATATTACTTAATATATTAAAACTTACATATTTAATAAATTTCTTTTTCATACGACACCTCTTATAAGTTATGATAAACTATAGAGTAACACTATAGTCAAGGAGAAAATTTTATGTCTAAATACGATCAAACTTATTATACAACAGGTGAGTTCGCTAAGCGATGCATATTTCAAAAGATACTCTATTTCATTATGATAAGATAGGATTATTAAAACCACAGATCATCAAAGATAATGAATATCGTTTGTATCTATTTTATCAGTACTTTGATTATGATTTAATCAAAGGGTTACAGGGAGCAAACATGTCATTAACTGAAATAAGAGATTTTATGAAAGAGAGAAACAATAATAATTATATCCAAATATTAAAAGAAAAATACAATGATTTAGAAAACGAAAGAAAAAGAATAGAAAGTATGCAATATCGTATAAAAAAAGCTATATCTTTAAATGAATATGGTATGAATACACAGCATATGGTTCCTTTTATAGAAGAATGTGAAGAAGAACACTTTATTCATCATGATTATTTAGAAGATTATTATTACGTAAAAATACAAAATAATGTTAAGGATAGTAAATAATTAAATTTATTAACTGTGCAAATAAAAAAATAGTAATATATTTCTTTTGTATTTATTAGTTATCTTTTATAATAAAAGTTAAGGAGATGATGTTATGATAGCTTGTATTGATATTGGAGGAACTTCATTAAAAGTTGCAGTAGCAAATGAAAAAGCAGAATTATTTGATCAGGATATTCTACCGGTTAAAGATAATTTTGATGATTTTATGAATGTTATTATTCATTGGATAGAGGAAAAGAAAGAAACTTATAATATTGAAGGTGTAGCTTTTAGTGCCCCAGGGGCAGTAGATACTAATACTGGTATTATTGGAGGAGCTAGTGCTATTCCTTATATTCATGGACCTAATTTTAAAGAGATAATAAAAGATAGATTAGGATTACCATGTAGTATTGAAAATGATGCTAATTGTGCTGCTTTAGCTGAAGTTTATAGTGGTGCTGCTAAAGAATATAATGATGTATGTTTTGTAGTTGTTGGTAGTGGTATTGGTGGAGCTGTTATTAAAGATGGCTTAGTTCATCATGGTAAACATTTACATGGTGGTGAATTTGGTTATATGGTTGTTGTTGATGGTGAAGGTGATATTCAACCTATATACAGTGAATTAGCTTCGACACAAGCTATGGTAAGAAGAGTGGCTGCTAGGTTACCTGGAGAATGGAATGGTAAGAAAGTGTTTGAAGAAGCTTATAATGGTAATGAGATATGTAAAGAAGAGATTGAAACTTTCTATAAGTATTTAGCAGTAGGTATTTATAATATTCAATATATTTATGATCCTGAATTAATTGTTATTGGGGGAGCTATTTCTAAACGAAAAGATTTATGTAAAAATATTGATAGACATATGGATATGTTACTTGAAAAGATAAAGATTGCGAAAGTAAAACCAAATATTATTAGTTGTGAATATCATGGTGATGCTAATCTCATAGGAGCCTTTGTCAATTATCAATATGAAAAACATTAACTAAGTTATAACTTACTAAGTTAAAACTTAGTTTTTCTTTAGACAAACATATAAAAATAGATTATATTTAATATAGAAAACGGAGGAGTAATTCATGAATTATAAATTAATAGCATTAGATTTAGATGGAACACTAAAAAATAGTAAAAATAAAATAACACCTAAGACAAAAGAAGCTTTAATCAAGGCTCAACAACAAGGTGTAAAGATTGTTTTAGCATCAGGTAGACCTACACCTGGTTTAAGACATGAAGCAGCAGAGTTAGAATTAGATCAATATGAAGGATATCTATTATCATTTAATGGTGCTCATGTATCAGATTATAAAACAAAAGAAACAATCTATGAACAAACTTTAACTATAAAAGAAGCCAAGAGCGCATATGATCGAGCTAAGGAATATGGTTTAGCTTGTATGACTTATGAAGATGATGTTGTAGTGACTGAAGATAATGAAGATGAATATGTCATTGTAGAAGGGAATATTAATGACATAGAAGTTAAGAAAATTGAATCTTTTAAAGATAATTTGAAGAATCCTATACATAAAGTACTATTAACAGGAAAACCAGAATATGTTGCGAGCATTGTAGAAGAATTTAAACAACCTTATGGTGATAGTTTAAGTATTTATAGAAGTGCTCCTTTCTTTATAGAAGTAATGGCACAAGGGATAGATAAAGCTGCATCATTAGATAGACTTGCGAAATCATTAGGAATTAAGCAAGAAGAAGTTATGGCTTTTGGTGATGGCTATAATGATTTAAGTATGATTGAATATGCAGGTATGGGTATTTCTATGGCTAATGGTGTAGATGGTGTTAAAGAAAGAGCTAATTTTATTACTTTATCTAATGATGAAGATGGTATTGCTTATGCTTTAGATAAATTCTTGAAAGGAGAAGAATAATGATTCCTAATGATCCAGTAATGTTACTTAGTTTCATGAATATGAAACTAAGAGATATGTATGATAGTTTAGATTCTCTATGTGATGATTTGGATCTTAATAAAGAAGAAATTTTAGAAAAATTAGAAAAAATAAACTATTTTTATGACGAAAGACAAAATCAATTCAAATAAAAATTGAATAAATTTCTATAAGTGATATAATTAAACTACTACGTAAAGGGGAGTTATTATGTTAAAGTTAGAATCATTTCAACAAGCTAAAGAGAGATTAGATAATGTGTTATTACCAACACCATTGATTTATAGTGAAGCTTTTTCAAAAGAATGTAAGAATCAAGTTTTTTTAAAACCAGAAAATTTACAAAGAACAGGTGCTTTTAAAATTAGAGGTGCTTATAATAAAATTGTTAAGTTAGATGAGGAATCAAAGAAAAAAGGGTTAATTGCTTCTTCAGCTGGAAATCATGCTCAAGGTGTTGCATATGCTGCAAAAGCATTAGGAGTAAAAGCAACTATTGTTATGCCTGCACATACACCTTTGATTAAAGTAGAAGCTACTGAAGCATATGGAGCTAATGTTGTTTTAGCTGGTGAAGTTTATGATGAATCTTATAAGAAGGCTGTAGAATTACAACAAGAACATGGTTATACATTTGTTCATCCGTTTGATGATGAAGATGTTATGGAAGGACAAGGGACTATTGCTTTAGAAATCTTAGAAGAATTACCAGATACTGATATTATTTTAGTACCAATTGGTGGTGGTGGTTTAATTTCAGGTATTGCATGTGCTGCCAAACAAATGAAACCTACTATTAAGATTATAGGTGTAGAACCAGAAGGAGCTGCTAGTGCATTGGCTGCGATTAATGAAGATAAAGTTGTTTCTTTAAAAGAAGCTGTGACTATTGCAGATGGTACTGCTGTAAAAACTATTGGTGATAAGACTTTTGATTATATTAAGGAATATGTTGATGGAATTATTACTGTTTCTGATTATGAATTAATGGATGCTTTCTTATTGTTAGTTGAAAAGCATAAGTTAATTGCTGAAAACTCAGGTATCTTATCATTAGCAGCATTAAAAAAATTAGCTGAAAAGAATAAGAAGGTTGTTTCTTTGATTAGTGGTGGTAATATTGATGTATTAACTATTTCATCAATGATCAATAAAGGTTTGATTTCTAGAGGACGTGTATTTACTTTCTCTGTACAATTACCGGATAAACCAGGTCAATTGGAATTTGTTGCAAAAGTATTGGCTGAATTGAATGCTAATGTTATTGGTGTTGATCATAATCAGTTTAAAAACTTTGCTAGATTCTCTGAAGTGGAACTACGTGTCACTTGTGAAACAAATGGCGAAAAACATATACAAAAGATTATTGATAAATTTAAAGAATTAAATTATAACATAACAAGAATTAGTTAAGAACCAATCATAGACTGTAGTAGATCACTGAGATTTATTACAGTTTTTTCTATTGTATAATATAAGTTATGTGATCGAAATATAGACAATAAAATATAAGAAAATATAATAAAATCTAATCACGATGACTAAACTTTATTATTTTATGTCGTATTATCATTTTTTCTTGATATTTTATGAAAATTCTTCTATACTAAATAGGAAAAGAAAGGATGAGGAATATGACGAATTGTAAAGGATTCTTAATAGAAGTATTTGGAAATCTTTTAGTCCCTTTTTCTCGTTTTTTTATTATTGGCATATCATTATAGTGATATGTTTTTTTGTGTTTATAGAGTATAGTGTAGTGCATAAAATACATAATTATTTTTTATGTTAATAAGGCTTGGGGAAGTTGATGATAACATATTATAATACTTATGTAATTGGCGAAAGGAGGATACGTATGCCAAAAAGAGAAGATATTAATACTGTTTTAGTTATTGGGTCTGGTCCTATCATTATTGGACAGGCATGTGAATTTGACTATTCAGGAACTCAAGCTTGTAAAGCCTTAAGGGGGTTAGGCTACAAGATTGTGTTAGTGAATTCTAATCCTGCTACTATTATGACAGATCCTGAAACAGCAGATATCACTTATATTGAACCTTTAAATGTAGAGAGATTAACTCAAATCATTGAAAAGGAAAGACCTGATGCATTATTACCTAACTTAGGAGGACAATCTGCATTGAATTTGTGTTCTGAATTAAATCAGGCAGGTGTTTTAGATAAGTATGGTGTTAAAGTGTTAGGTGTACAAGTAGATGCTATTGAAAGAGGAGAAGACCGTTTAGAATTCAAAAAAGCTATGAATGCTTTAGGAATTGAAATGGCTAGAAGTGAGATAGCAAATACTGTTGATGAAGCTTTAGCAATTGCTGATAAATTAGGTTACCCAGTCGTTGTAAGACCAGCTTATACTATGGGTGGAGCTGGTGGAGGTCTTGTTTACAACATCGAAGAGTTAAAGACTGTTGTATCAAGAGGTTTACAAGCGAGTATAGTTCATCAATGTTTAATTGAAGAATCTATTTTAGGATGGGAAGAACTTGAAGTAGAAGTTGTTAGAGATGCTAAAAACAATATGATTACTGTATGCTTTATTGAAAATATTGACCCATTAGGAGTACATACAGGAGATTCTTTCTGTAGTGCACCAATGTTAACAATATCTCAAGAAGTTCAAGACAGATTAAAAGATCAAGCATTTAGAATTGTAGAATCAATTGGGGTTATTGGTGGTACAAATGTTCAATTTGCTCATGATCCAAAAACAGATAGAATTGTTGTTATTGAAATTAATCCAAGAACATCTCGTTCAAGTGCATTGGCTTCAAAAGCAACTGGTTTCCCTATTGCATTAGTTTCAGCAATGTTAGCAGCAGGTTTAACATTAGATGAAATTGAATGTGGTAAATATGGAACTTTAGATAAATATGTACCTGATGGTGAATATGTTGTTATTAAGTTTGCAAGATGGGCTTTTGAAAAATTCAAAGGTGCTGAAGATAAACTTGGTACACAAATGAAGGCCGTTGGAGAAGTTATGAGTATTGGTAAGACTTATAAAGAAGCCTTCCAAAAAGCTATTCGTTCATTAGAAATTGGTAGATATGGTTTAGGGTATGCTAAAGATTTTAATAATTTAACTAAAGAAGAATTATTAAAGAAATTAGCAGTTCCTACAAGTGAAAGACAATTCATTATGTATGAAGCATTAAGAAAAGGTGCTACAGTAGATGAATTATTCGAATTAACTCAAATTAAACATTATTTCATTGAACAAATGAAAGAATTAGTAGAAGAAGAAGAAAACATTAAGACATATAAAGGTAAAGAATTACCAGTAGATGTATTAAAACAAGCTAAGCAGAATGGATTCTCTGATAAATATTTAAGTCAGATCTTAGATGTTAAGGAAGAAGATATTAGAAAAGCAAGATTAGATAATGGTATCAATCAATCTTGGGAACCAGTACATGTAAGTGGTACTAAAGAAAATGCTTACTATTATTCTACATATAATGCTCAAGATAAGAGCAAAATCAATACTGATAAACAAAAGATTATGATTTTAGGTGGAGGACCTAACAGAATTGGTCAAGGTATTGAGTTTGACTATTGCTGTGTTCATGCTGCATTAGCTTTAAAGAAATTAGGATTTGAAACAATTATTGTTAACTGTAACCCAGAAACAGTTTCAACTGATTATGATACTTCTGATAAATTATATTTTGAACCATTAACTTTAGAAGATGTATTAAGTATTCATGAAAAAGAAAAACCAGTTGGGGTTATCGCTCAATTTGGTGGACAAACACCATTAAACTTAGCTAACCAATTAAAAGCTAATGGTGTTAATATTTTAGGTACTACACCTGAAACAATTGATATGGCAGAAGATAGAGACTTATTTAATGCCATGATGGAAAAATTAGGGATTCCAATGCCAGAATCAGGAATGGCTGTTACAGTTGAAGATGCATTAGAAATTGCAGGAAGAATTGGATATCCATTAATGGTTAGACCATCTTATGTATTAGGTGGTAGAGGTATGGAAGTTGTATATGATGATGAAAGCTTAAAACAATACATGGCTGCTGCTGTTGGAGTAACACCAGATAGACCTATCTTAATTGATAGATTCTTAAATAATGCTATGGAATGTGAAGCTGATGCAATCAGTGATGGTGAAAATGTATTTGTTCCTGCAGTAATGGAACATATTGAATTAGCTGGTATTCATTCAGGAGATTCAGCTTGTATCTTACCATCTAAACATATACCAATGAGACATTTAGAAACAATTAAAGAATATACTAAGAAGATTGCTAAAGAAATGAATGTTCGTGGTTTAATGAACATGCAATATGCTATAGCAGATGATAAAGTTTATGTATTAGAAGCAAATCCAAGAGCTTCTAGAACAGTACCATTAGTATCTAAAGTATCTAATGTTAACATGGTTAAGATTGCTACTGACATTGTTACTTTAGATTTAACAGGTAGAGAATCACCTGTACCTGCATTAAAAGAAAAGAAAATACCACATGTTGGTGTAAAAGAAGCCGTATTCCCATTCAATATGTTCCCAGAAGTAGATCCAGTTTTAGGACCTGAAATGAGATCTACTGGAGAAGTATTAGGATTAGGTGCTTCATATGGTGCTGCTTATTATAAAGCTGCTGAAGGTACACAATCAGTTTTACCTACAGAAGGTAAAGTATTAATCAGTGTTAGTGATTTAGATAAACCACAAGTTGTAGAACTTGCTAGAGGATATTATGATGCAGGATTTACAATTGTAGCTACTGGAGGAACTTATAAATTAATTAAAGAAAATAATATTCCAGTAGAAAAGATTAAGAAAATTAATGAAGGTAGACCTAATATTATGGATGCTTTAACTAATGGTGAACTTGCTATTATTATTAATACACCAATTGGTAAACAAAGTGCTAATGATGATAGCTTTATTAGAAAATCAGCAATTAAACATAGAATTCCATATATGACAAATATTGCTGCTGCTAAAGCATCATTAGAAGGTATCATGGAAATGAAGATTCATGGTAGTCATGAAGTCAAATCATTACAAGAATATCATAAAGCTATTAAGTAGAAGATCAGAAATGATCTTCTTTTTTTCAATGTTAATATACGTTATTAGTATTAAAAATGGAAGTATAGTCATGTTGAGTGAAGAAGATTATAATGGATTAATGGAAACTTTAATTTCCACAATATAAAAGAAGATAGGTGTCTTCTTTTTATTTTTGTCTAGACAATATTTGTCTAGACAAAAATAAATCTTGATGATATACTAAGAGTGGAGGTGGATGTTATGAATATGAAGGATTGGGTATTGGATTTAAAAAATAATAAAAGAAATATCCCAATATTAAGTTTTCCTGTTATTCAGTTAATGGAATGTAGTTTAAAAGAGTTTTTAAATAATAGTAGTTTACAAGCTGAAGGAATGAAAATCGTATCTGAAAGATGTCATACAGGTGTTGGAATTGGGATGATGGATTTATCTATTGAAGCTGAATGTTTTGGTTCAAATATACGTTTTGAAGATAATGAAATTCCTACAGTAATGGGTGCATTAGTAGAAGAAGATGCTAGTGATTTAGAAGTACCTGAAGTATCAAAAAGAGCTTTAATCTATCTTGATGCTATTTCTAAAGCTAAACAATTAATGGATAAACCTATATTTCCTGGAATGATTGGACCATTTTCTCTTGCAGGTAGACTATTAGAAGTAAGTGAGGCTTTAGCTTTATGTTATGAGGACCCCGATTTAGTTCATGATGTATTAGAAACAGCTACTGAATTCTTAATTAAGTATGGTAAAGAATTTAAAAAGATAGGGGCTAATGGAATTATTATGGCAGAACCATTAGCGGGTATTTTATCGCCAACATTAGTACAAGAATTTTCTAGTGATTATGTAAAAAGAATTGTAGATGAATTACAGGATGATGAATTTATAGTTATTTATCATAATTGTGGTAATAATGTTTTGAAAATGGCAGATTCTATTGCTGCTACAGGATGTTATATATATCATTTTGGAAATGCAATTGAATTAGAAGAAATGATTAAGAAGATGCCTAAGGATGTCTTGATTATGGGAAATATTGATCCGGTAGGAGTAATTAAAGATGGTAGTATCTCTTCAGTAGAAAAAGCAACTTTAGAGTTATTAGATAAATGTGCTAAGTATGATAATTTTGTATTATCATCAGGATGTGATGTACCTCATAGTGCTCCTTGGGATAATATTGATACATTTATAAAAACTGGTAATTCATATTATGAAAAGTAAAACGATATTAGATTATTTACAATATCATCATTTAGCAGTAAATGCATTATGTAATGGTCATCATCAATGTGGTCAATGTAAAATTAAAGTACTAAATAGAGAGTTAATACCAACAAATAAGGAAAAAGAATTATTAACTATAAATGAAATTCATGATGGTATAAGATTAGCTTGTTTTCATGAATATAAAGATCATGATGAAATTGTATCAATGAATCAATCAATGGAAATATTAGATGATTTAGATGATATAAATAGCAGTGATTATCAAGGAATAGGTTTAATTGTTGATATTGGTACTACGACTATTGTGATGAAATGGATTAATAGAGAAACAGGTAAAACAGTGGATACTGCATCATTTGTAAATCCGCAAGTGACTTTTGGTGGTGATGTTATCAGTAGAATACATGCTTATAATCAAGATAAGAAGGATGTATTACACCAAATATTGGTTAATTCTATAGAAGAGAGGTTAATTGATAGAGATATAGAAGTGAATCAGATGATTTTTTGTGGTAATACTACAATGATACATTTCTTATTGAATGAAGAAGTAACTTCTTTAGGTGTTGCACCATTTATTGTTCCTAGAAAAGAAATGCAAAGAATAAATAGTAGAGATATCTTTAAGATGTATAAATATAATTGTGAACTGATTACTTTTCCTCATATAAGTGCATATGTTGGTGGAGATATTGTTTCAGGAATTTATGCATGTGATTTAGATATGTCTGATAAAATAATCTTAATGATAGATTTAGGGACCAATGGTGAAATGGTAATTGGTGATAAGGATTCTTTATTAGTGACTTCTACTGCTGCTGGACCAGCATTTGAAGGTGTTGGTATTAGTTGTGGAGGAAGTAGTGTTGATGGAGCGATAAGTTCAATTAAGTTAAAACCTTTACAAATAAAAACTATTAATAATAAAAAACCTCAGTTTATTTGTGGTAGTGGCTTAATTTCATTGTTTGGAGAGTTAGTTAGAAATGAACTTATTAGTCCTATTGGTAAAATATATAAAGATAAACAGATTGATATAACAAATAATATTTACATCAATCAAAGTGACATATCTCATTTTCAATTAGCTAAAGCAGCTGTTCAAACAGGAGTAACTATATTGTTAGAAGAATATTCAACGGATACTATATATATAGCAGGTGGCTTTGGTAGTCATATAGATGTAGAGGATCTAAAGGATATACAAGTTATACCTAAAGATATTAAAAATATAAAGAGTTTAGGAAATAGTGCTTTAAAAGGATGTTATAAATTATTAATGATGCAGGATTTTGATAGAGTTAATCATATTGTGGATAAAGCTGTTTCAATGAATTTAGCTGATCATGAAGATTTTGAAGATACTTTAATAGAGAGTTTGTATTTTTATGATTAAGATTATTTCTTGTGAAATATTTAAACCATATATTGAATCATTAAAACTAGAATTAGATATCAGTTATATAGCAATAGAAGGACATAATTATCCAAAAAGATTATCTAAACAGATACAATCAGAAATTGATAAATGTATAAATTATGAAAAAATTATCTTATTGTATGGTTTGTGTGGTAATGCAATATTAAATATTAAAGCTCGAGATATTCCTGTATTGGTTGTAAGAGCTCATGATTGTCTAAGTATTTTATTGGGTAGTAAAGAAAGATTTACCAAGTTATTTAAAGATAGGCTATCAGCAGGGTGGAGCTGTTATTCTTTAGAAGGTAAAAATATCTCTTTTGAAGGTTATGATGATGAAGAAAGAGAGTATCTTGAAAGTATTTTTCATCCTAAGAAAGATATCTATATTAGATTTGGATTGGTAGAAGATAAACACTATGAAAATAATTATAATGAAGTGATAACAGGAGATTTATCATTATTAAAAGCTATTATTTCTAATGACTCAAAAGAGTTATTAGAAATCAATATAAATGAATATTTAAGATTTGATGAAGAAGAAATTATAGTGAAGGAGAAAAGAAATGGATAAGTTAGTAGAAATTAATGAAATGCTTCAAGAGGGAAGATCAAAAGCAGTAGTTAAGTTAGTACAACAAGCATTAGATGAAGGTATAGAAGCTGAAGTTATTTTAAAAGAAGCTTTACTTAAAGGGATGAATGAAGTTGGAATCAAATTTAAAAATGAAGATATTTTTGTTCCTGAAGTATTAGTTGCAGCAAGAGCAATGAATAAAGGTGTTGATTTATTAAAACCTTTATTAACTAATGAAGATAATAAAGTTAATGGTAGTGTTGTTTTAGGAACAGTAAAAGGTGATCAACATGATATTGGTAAGAATTTAGTAAGGATTATGTTAGAAGGAAAAGGAATAGTTGTACATGATTTAGGTACTGATGTATCTGCAGAGAAGTTTATAGAAGAGGCTATTGAGAAGAATGTTGATATTATATGTTGTAGTGCTTTGTTAACGACTACTATGGCAGAAATGAAGAAAGTAGTAGATTTAGTAAAAGAAAAGAATTTAGATGTAAGAGTTATGATTGGTGGAGCTCCTGTTAATCAGGAATTTTGTGATGAAATTGGTGCTGATTATTATACTGATGATGCTACTAGCTGTAGTGAAGTTGCTGCTAAGATTATTGTAGAGAGAGGAAAATAATATGATTACAAAAGATAAAAAAGCTCAATTAGTTGAAGATTTTGAAAAATGGTGGAATCATGAGTTAAAAAGACCAATCATTCAGGTTAATTTATCTAAAAAAGATGCAAAACCATGTGCTAGTCGTGGTGAATTATTAGATATGTTATATAATTATGATATAACTCCTCAAGATGTTGCGAAAGAATATAGAAAGTCATTTGAAAATATAGAATATTTAGGTGATTCTTTTCCAGTATATTATATGAGATCTACTGGTATTTTAGGAGCTATGTTAGGTCAAACTTATAATATTGATGTTCAAAGAGGAACTATCTGGTTTGAAGAAATGAAAGGCAAAGAATTAGAAGATATTCATCCAATATTAACTGATGATAATAAGTTATTTAATAGAGGATTAGCTTTAATTGAAGCTTTTCAAGAAGAGTTTAAAGATACTATAGCAATTGGTATTCCTAACTTAGGTGGTATGATGGATATTGTAGAATCTATGAGAGGAGCTAATAATTCATTAATGGATTTGTATGATGATCCTGAAGAGATTATTAGATTAAATGATGATATTTATAATGCTTATGAAAAAGCATATAAACAAAATACTGCTGCTATTGATAAAGATAGTATACTAGGTTATACAGGTTGGATAACGATTTTATCTCAAAAGCCATATTTTATTTCTCAATGTGATTTTTGTTGTATGATTAGTAAAGATATGTTTGATGAATTCGTATTTGATACTTTACATAAGGAAGCAGTTCTAATTGAAAGATCTTTCTATCATTTAGATGGTCCAGGAGCTATTAAGCATTTAGATAGAATTATTGAATGTGGTTTTGATGGTATTCAATGGATTCAAGGTGCAGGAAA
>JAXJVS010000032.1:0-17929 GCA_036308445.1 Bacilli bacterium
AGTACAATACAAGTTGCTGCAGGAAAGAGTGTTACTATTACTGATACTAATAAAGTATTATCTGATTATAAGACTTTTACAGTAACTCAAAATGGTATCACTTTAAGTCATACTAAAGGGCAAAACACAATGACTGTTACAGTATCAAAATCTTGTACAGTAGCGGCCCAGAAATTTAGCGATGATGTAATAAAAGCTGCAGGTGGTTATAAATTTGATAGTCGATCTGATGTTAATATTTATTACAAAAATAGTGGTCAGGATATTGCTGTTTTTGGTAATGTTGATGCTATTACAATGAATGTAACTATTGATGTAGAATATTCAGCATTGAATATTTCTAAGGTGGATGAAAAAGGTAATGCAGTTAAAGATGTTACTTTTGAGGTTTCTTATAATTCAGATATGTCTTCACCGATAGGAACTTATACAACAAATACTAATGGTATGATTAATATCACAAATCTTGCACCAGGAAAAGTATATGTTAGAGAAAAATCAGTACCAGAATATCTTGTTCTTGATAATTCTATTCACGAAGTGACTTTAACTGTTAATCAAACAGCTTCTTGTAAGATTGTGAATACAATTAAAAAAGGGAGAATAGTGGTTACAAAAAAAGATTCAGATTCTAACAAGACAGTATTAAAAGAGGGCACAGAGTTTGAAATCTACAATAGTGCAAATGAACTTGTTGAAACAATGAAAACAAATGAAAAAGGAGAGGCAGTTTCTTCACTTCTTGAATATGGAACATATTCTATTAAAGAAAGTAAAGCACCTGCAGGATATGTTTTAAATCTTGATAAATTCAATGTGAATATAAGTAGTGATGGTCAAGATTATCATGTTTCAATTTTAGATAAGCCTATTCAAGGTCGTATAACTATTGAAAAAACAGGTGAAGTTCTTGTAGGGTATGAAAATGGTAAATTTATTTATGATAAACTAGGATTAGCAGGCATGAAAGCTGAAGTTATTGCCTATGAAGATATTTTAGATTGTGCCGATGGTCGTGTTCTTTATAAGAAAGGGGAGACTGTTGCAACTGTTATTACTGATGAGAGTGGTAAAGTCATTGTTAATGTTCCATTAGGAAAATATAAGGTTAAAGAAGTAGTAGCTCCTCAAGGATATATTCTATCTGATCAAGAATACATAGTTGAATTAACTGAAGACAAAGTATCAGATGGAATAGTAACATCATCAGTTCGTTTCTATAATAATAGACAAAAAGTACAAATTACAGCAATCAAGAATGATGAGAAGCAACAATTGTTGCCAGATGCAACAATTGGATTGTATGCTAAGGAAGATATTGTTAATTATAAGGGAGAAGTTCTTGTAAAGAAAGATATTCTTATTGAATCGGGAAAAACAAATGAAAAAGGGGTTTATAACTTTACTTTGGATTTACCGCTAGTTTCATTTTATTTAAAAGAAATGAAGGCACCAGAGGGTTATGTGTTATCATCAAATCAATATATAGTTCCTATTGAAGTGAAAGATCAAAAAACTATTCAATATACTTATGAAATAGAATTAAGTAACCAAAAGACAAAAGTACAAATTTCAAAAGTTGATATTGTTGATGGAAAAGAAATTCCAGGAGCTCATTTGGAAATAAGAGATATGTCAGATAATCTTATTGATTCTTGGATATCAACAGATGAACCACATTTTATAGAAGGATTGCAAGTCAATAAGAGTTACAAGCTTATTGAGACTCTTCCAGCAGCTGGTTATGTTACTGCTGAAAGTATAACTTTTACTGTTAAAGAAACAAAAGATATACAAAAAGTTGTTATGAAAGATGACATAACTAAAATGGAAATATCTAAAACTGATATTACAGGTGATAAAGAAATATCAGGTGCACATTTAGAAGTTATTGATGATCAGGGAAAAGTAGTGGATTCCTGGATTTCTGATGATAAACCACATATGATTACAAAGCTTACAGTAGGAAAGACTTATAAACTTGTTGAAAAACTTCCTGCGGATGGTTATGTTACTGCTGAAAGCATTGATTTTACAATACTAGATTCAGGAGAAGTTCAGAAAGTTGTTATGAAGGATGCACCTACTCAAGTTGAAATTCAAAAAGTAGATACTGAGGGACATCAGATTGTAGGAGCGGAATTAGTTATTTTAGATAAGGATACAAATGAGGTTGTTGATACTTTTAAAACGACTAAAGAATCAATGGTGTTGATAGGTAAACTTATTGTTGGAAAAACATATATTTTAAGAGAATTATCTGCTCCTGATGGATATGCTGTGAGTAAAGATGTTGAATTTGTTGTAGAAGATAAAGAAAACATACAAAGTGTTGAAATGGTAGATAAGAAAATATCTGCTTTAAAAGTAAATGTTGACGGTCATTTTGTTTCTGGAGCAAAATTACAGGTAGTATCTGCAAAAACCAAAAATATTATAGATGAATGGCTTAGCGATGGTAGTGAACATGTTATTTCAGGATTGATGGTAGGACAAGAATATATTTTAAAAGAAATATTAGCACCAGAGGGTTATGCGAAAGCTGAAGATGTTTATTTTAAGGTTGAGGACGATAAAAGTCATCAGAAGATTGTCATGATTAATAAACAAGTTACAGTTTCTAAATTAGATATTACAAATGGAAATGAATTAGAAGGTGCTGAAATTATTGTTGTTAATAAAGAGACAAATAAAGAAATAGATCGATGGATATCTACAAAAGAACCGCATGCAATTAAAGGGCTTGAAGAAAACAAAAACTATATTCTTACTGAAATAACAGCGCCATATGGTTATACTATTGCAGAAAGTATTGAATTTAGTGTCAGTGGGATAAATGAAAAGGGAATAAAGATAAATCAGCATATTGAGATGAAGGATGATTATATTTATACTGATTTAAAGGTGAATAAGTTAGATAGTGATACAAAAGAAATAATTGATAAAGAAGTTGAGTTTACTTTATATGCTGATAAAACATGTAAACAAGAAATGAAATCTTATAGAGGTATTGGTAGTATTTTATTTAAAGATTTGAAGTATGGAACTTATTATTTAAAGGAAACAAAAGCTCCAAAAGGTTATCAGTTAAGTCATGAGATTGTAGAAATTGTTATTGATGATAAGAATAATAAGAATATTGAAATTGATTTTACTAATCAATTGAATAAAACAGTAAGTACTGGTGATTCTCAAAGGATAATTGTATATGTTGTAGGGATGATTATTCCTGTTTCTTATTTAATGATTATGAAGTATTTGAAAAAGAAAAATGGTTAGCACTTTTGTGCTAACCATACTTTTATAAGTTTAATAAACGTTTTGTATCTCTTGCAATAACTAATTCTTCATTAGTAGGGATAACGTAAACTTTAATCTTTGATTCAGGTTTAGTAATTAATCTTTCACCTTTACCATTTTCATTAGCATCATCATCTACAACAATACCTAATGCTTCTGAAACTAAATTTAATATTTCTTTTCTAGCATAAGCTGAGTTTTCACCAATACCAGCAGTAAATGCGATAGCATCACATCCACCTAAAGCAATAAAATATCTACCGATATAAGCTATAACACGTCTAAAGAAGATATCAATTGCTAATTTAGCTCTTTCATTTCCTTCTTCTGAAGCTTTTAAAACATCTCTAAAATCACTAGAAACACCAGAAATACCTAATAAACCAGATTCTTTATTTAAGATATGAATAACTTCTTTCATATCAATATTTAATGTATCAACTAAATATTCAACAACTGATGCATCTAAGTCACCACTTCTTGTACCCATCATAATACCAGCTAAAGGAGTAAATCCCATAGATGTATTAATACATTTACCATCTTTAACAGCACTTAAACTTCCACCAGCACCTAAATGAGCAACAATAATTTTTGAATGTTCTGGATTTCCTAATAAATCTCTAACTCTTGAAGATACATAGAAATGTGATGTTCCATGAGCTCCATATTTTCTAATTTTATTTTCTTCATAGAATTTATAAGGAATAGGATAAACATAACATCTTGGTTCTAATGTTTGATGGAAAGCAGTATCAAAGACTGCAACAGCTCCAGCATTAGGAATTGCTTCTTTAAAAGCATAATATCCAGTTAAGTGAGCGGGATTATGTAATGGTGCTAATGATTTTAATTCATCGATTTTTTCTATTACATAATCATCAATAATTGCAGATTCTTTGAAATAAGCGCCACCTTGAACAACACGATGACCTACACCTTTGATTTCATCTAATGATTTAACGATTTCTTTATCAATTAATGTTTCTAATAACAATGCTACTGCTTCTTTATGAGTAGGAATAGGTAAAGTTTTTACTTCTTTTTCACCATTATATTTAATAGTAAAAATAGAATCTTCTAATCCAATTCTTTCAATAACTCCTGAAGTGATAACTGATTCATCATTCATTTCAAATAATTGAAATTTTAATGAAGAACTACCAGCATTGACCGCAATAACTTTTGACATTTAAAATGACCTCCTAATTAATTTAAACATATCAATGATATGTATCTGTAAAATCATCTCTCAACAATTTACAGATATATTTTTCATTTTTATATCGTAAACATTATATCACATATTTAGATATCTTTAAATAAAAACCACTTCTCTTTCAAAATTAAATAAAAAACTTTGAAAAATTAATCATTTTTTCAAGAGTAAGTCACTTATGAAAAATAGTATTGATAAAAATAAAAAAAGTCGTATAATATTTATCGAGCCAGGGGCGCTTTTGCTGAGAAAGGTACTAACCTTGTCCCTTATTATCTGAACTGGGTAATGCCAGCGTAGAGAGTGCAAATATGTTTTTTTGCTTTCCTTACGCAGGAAAGCTTTTTTATTTGTAGGCTCATATTTATATATGGGAGGAAAAGTATGAAAAAATTATTTAATGTGAAGTTGGATGTTAAAGCAATGGCATATTTATCAATGTTTATTGCTTTAGAGATTGTTTTGAATCGACTATTTCATTTGTTTCCAGGACAACCTCAAGGCGGTAATATTTCCATGGATTTATTACCAATTATTATGGCAGGTTATTTAATGGGAAGTGGTTATGGATTATTAGCTGGATTCATGGTGTGTATCTTACATTTTGTATTAGGTTTTGCAAGTTTTTATGGACCATGGTCAGTTGTATTGGATTATTTAATTCCTTTATCAATTGTGGGTATTGCTTCTTTATTTAAGAATATTAAAGTAGGTAAATATGAAATTTATACTGGTATTATTGTGACTATGATTTTGAAGTTTATTTCACATTATTTATCAGGAGCTTGGTTATTTGCAGAATATGCACCTGAGGGAATGAATCCATGGATTTATTCATTTGGCTATAATATTGCATATTGCTTACCATCTTTAGTTTTATGTTATATTGGATTTGTATATGTGTATCCTAGATTAAAAAGAGTATTTCATAAATAATATCAAGGTTTTATACCTTGATTTTTATTTTTAAAGATATAAATATTTAGAACAGGATATTGACAGATATGAGTCAATGAAAGACTATGAGGGATTCTATGTAGTGTGTAAGAAAGCGATTGTATTTAGTTAATATAAATAAGCTAGAGGAAATATTTTAATAATTCCTTTTCTCGACCTTTAAAATATGTATAATTTTGTGTATAATAGCTAGAAGAAAGAGGTTGTGGTCATGAAAGAATCGTTGATAGGGAAGGAAATACTTATTCATAGTTATAAACATAACGAAAAAGTTCATAGAAGCTGGTCTAAAGGTTTAGTACTAGAAGAGACGGATCAATATTATATAGTGATTAATAATCGTACTTTAGTTACTGAATCAGATGGTAGAAGATGGTTTACAAGGGAACCGGCTATCTGGTATTTTCCAAAAAATGACTGGTACAATGTTATTTGTATGATTAGAAAAAATGGTGTCCATTTTTATTGTAATATTGCTTCGCCAACTTTATATGATGGTGAAGCTTTAAAATATATTGACTATGACTTAGATTTAAAAGTATTTCCAGACTATAAATATAAAGTATTAGATGAAGATGAGTATGAAGCTCATCGTAAATTAATGGGTTATTCAGTAGAATTAGATAAGATTTTAAAAGCACAATTACAAAATCTTATTGAAATGACATACAATATGTCTGGTCCTTTTAGACCAGATTTTGCTCAATATTGGTATTCTGTTTATCAGAGTATGTTAGAAAGTAGGAGAAAACGATGAAAACATTTTATGATGAAGAAAGTATGATAGATTTTGGTGAAAAGTTAGTTTCGTATTTATTTCCAAATGCTGTTTTGACTTTAACTGGTGATTTAGGAGCAGGGAAAACAACTTTTACTAAAGGTATAGGAAGAGGATTAAAGATAAAAAAAGTGATTAATTCACCAACTTTTACTATTGTAAAAGTTTATCAGGGAATTCTTCCTTTATATCATTTTGATGCTTATCGTTTAGAGGATAATGATAATGAACTAGGATTTGAAGAAATGTTTGAATCTGGTGGTATTAGTGTTATTGAATGGCCTCAGTTTATTGAAGAAATTTTACCTGAAGAAAGATTAGACATAGAAATATTAAAGAATGAAGATAATTCAAGAAGTTTTATTCTTCATCCTAAAGGGAAAATATTTGAAGATATTGTAAAGGAGATAGAAAATGATTAAGGTTATTTTAGATACATCAAATCAATATTTGGTTGTTGCTTTATATAAAGATGATAAATGTTTAGGTAAAATTCAAGAATTAGGCAGTCAAAGACAATCAGAGAATGCTATTCCATATCTTCAAAAGTTATTAGAAGAAAATCATATAGATTTATTAGATGTGAATGAAGCTATTATTACTGTTGGTCCCGGTTCTTATACTGGAGTAAGAGTAGCAATGACGATTGTAAAAACTTTAAGTGTTATTTCTTCATTAAAAGTAAAAGCTATATCATCATTAAAAGCTTATGCTGGATATGATAAGTGCATCAGTGTTATTGATGCTAGAAGTAAAAAAGTATTTGTATGTGTCTATGAGAATGGTCAAGCATTAATGAATGAAACATTAATGACTATAGATGAATTTAAAGAATTAAGAAAAACATATAGTGATTATAAAGTAGTAGGACAGACACAAGTTGTTGGTGAAGATTTTGTAGAAGTTGATTTAGCTGATCATTTATATCAGTTATCAATTCATGAAACAATAGTTGAAAATGTAGATATTTTAGTTCCAAGATACTTAAAAGATGTAGAGGCAAAAAAAATATGTCTATAAGATTAATGGAAGTTAAAGATTTAAAAGAAATACTAACATTAGAACATCAATTATTTACTTCTACATGGAATGAAGAAGACTTTATTTATGAAATAGAGACAAATCCTTTTTCTTTTAATTACGTTATTGAAGAAAACAATGAGATTATTGGTTATGCAGGGCTTTGGGTAACTTATGAACAGGCTCAGATTACTACAATAGGTGTAAAAAAAGAGTATCAAAGAAAAGGATATGCGAGTTTATTGATGAATCATCTGTTAAAACTGGCAAAAAAACAAAAGTGTGAATCTATGTCATTAGAAGTAAGAGTTTCTAATGAAAGTGCAATAAAGCTATATGAAAAATTTGGCTTTAAAAATGTTGGTATTCGTAAAAATTATTATCAGGATAATTTTGAAGATGCTTATTTAATGGTAAGAGAAATGGAGGGATATGAATGTCAATCATTTTAGCAATTGAATCAAGTTGTGATGAAATGTCAGTTGCCATTTTAAAAGATAAAAGAGAATTATTGTGTAATGTTGTTGCTTCACAGATTGATACCCATCGTATGTTTGGAGGAGTTGTCCCTGAAATAGCAAGTCGAATGCATGTAGAATGTGTTTCTACTGTACTCAAGACTGCTTTGAATGAAGCAAATATGAATATGAACGATGTTGATGCTATTGCTGTAACTAAAGGACCAGGATTAGTAGGTTCTTTACATGTTGGTATGCAGGCTGCTAAAACATTAGCTTTGGCTTATCATAAACCATTGATTGGTGTTCATCATATAGCTGGTCATATTTATGCTAATGAGTTAGTAGAAGATATTGAGTATCCAGCTTTATGTTTAGTTGTTAGTGGTGGACATAGTGAACTTGTTTATATGAAAGAAGAGTTTAGTTTTGAGGTTATTGGGGAAACTTTAGATGATGCAATAGGTGAAGCGTATGATAAAGTTGGTAGAGTTTTACATTTACCTTATCCTGGGGGTCCAGTGATTGATAAAATGGCAGGAGTAGGTAAACATAGTTATAAGTTACCTTTGCCTTTAGCTGATGATAGCTACAATTTTTCGTTTAGCGGATTAAAGTCAGCAGTTATTAATTTATCTCATAATGCCAAACAGCGAGGAGAAGAGATCATAGCAGAAGACTTAGCATGTTCTTTCCAGGAAGTGGCATTAGAAGTACTTGTTTCTAAGACAGTTAAAGCAGCCCATGATTATCATGTTAAAGAAATAATCGTAGCTGGTGGAGTCAGTGCAAATAAGGGATTAAGAAAGAAGCTAACAGAAGATAGTGATATTAAAGTCTTATTCCCACCTATGAGTTATTGTACAGATAATGCTGCTATGATTGCTTCAGCAGGACGTATTATGTTTGAGAAAAAATTATTTTCTGCACTTGATTTATCGGCCAAACCGTCTTATGATTTAGAAGAGGAAAGTGTGGGTGAGTAATGTGGAAAAAAAGAATCCTAAAATATCAAAAGCGACAATGTCTCGTTTTCCTGTGTATTTAAAGGCTTTAAGAAAGATGCAGTTAGAAGGAAAAGTTAACTTTCTTTCTAGTGAATTAAGTGAGATTACTTCGATTTTAGATACAACTATTCGTAGAGATTTTGGTTTTTTACCAACTGAAGAAGGATTAGGTAAAAGGGGAATTGGTTATGAGGTTGATCATATTATTAATGCCTTGAATGATGTTTTAGGCTTAGGGCAAAATGAATCTATTATATTAATTGGTGTAGGTAATTTAGGAAGTGCAATTTTAAAATATAATAGATGGCAATATAGTGTTGGGAAAATAGTTTGTGCATATGATAAGGATCCAAATATTGTTGGTGAACGATTTGGGGTTAAGATGTATCATATTGATGATTTAGAAGAAACATTTCCAGACAATTGTAATATTGCGATTTTGGCTATTTCACATGATGTTCAAGCGACTGTAGATCGTTTGATGGATTTAGGTATTAAAGGTATTGTTGATTTTACTCATACTCATTTTTTAGTAAGAGAAGGAGTAGAAGTACAACCAGTTGATGTTGTAGCTGCTATCCAAGAATTAGCTTTAAGAATGAAAGCAAATGATAAAAATGAAGAATAAATTTAAATTTTATTGAAATTAATTAAAAAAAGTGATAATAATATATCTACAGGTAATGATTTGAGAACACAATTCAACTTCATTTTAAAGAGAGTCTATATCTGGTGAAAGTAGATAAATGAAAGAAAAGTGGAACACTCAATGAACTAAACAGGAGAAATAAGAGTAGACTGTTTCGTTTGCCGCGTTAAGGTGTAAAGAGCATCGAAAGATGAATAAGGATGGTACCGCGCAAAGTCGTTCCTTTTAGGGAACGACTTTTTTATTAAAGGAGGGGATTAGCGTGTTTGAATTTATGACTGTAAGAGAACTTTATGAAATGGTGATTTCTGGAGAAACTTATGAAACTGAAAGTTTAGAATATGTTGAATTAGAAGGTTGGGTACGTACTAATCGTAATAATGGTAAAGTAGGATTTATTGCTTTAAATGATGGTACTTATTTTAAGAATGTGCAAATTGTATATTTAGAAGAAACTTTAAATAATTATGATGAAGCTAAGAGAATTTCTACTGGATCAGCAATTAAAGTATTAGGTAAATTTAAATTAACACCTAATAGTAAACAACCATTTGAAGTAGAAGCTACTCAAATCATTGTAGAAGGAACTTGTGATGAAGATTATCCATTACAAAAGAAAAGACATACTTTAGAATATTTAAGAGAATTACCACACTTAAGAGTAAGAACAAATACATTTATGGCAGTATATCGTGTAAGATCATTATTAGCTATGGCTATTCATGAATTCTTCCAATCTCAAGGATTTGTATATGTTCATACACCAATTATTACAGGAAATGATGCTGAAGGTGCTGGAGAAACTTTTACTGTAACAAATAGAGATGATGCTAATTATGAAGAAGATTTCTTCTCTAAACATGCTTCTTTAACAGTATCAGGACAATTACATGTAGAACCATTTGCATTAGCATTTAGAGATGTTTATACATTTGGACCAACATTCAGAGCAGAAAACTCTAATACATCTACTCATGCTTCAGAGTTCTGGATGTGTGAACCTGAAATTGCATTTGCTGATTTAGATGATGATATGGATTTAATTGAAGATTTAATTAAGTATTGTATTAAATATTGTTTTGATAATGCACCAGCAGAAATGGAATTCTTTAATCAATTTATTGATAAAGGATTAGAAGAAAGATTAAAACATGTCTTAAATTCAGATTTCAAACGTTTAGATTATACAGAAGCTATTGATATTTTATTAAAATCTGGTAAGAAGTTTGAAAATAAAGTTGAATGGGGTATCGATTTAGCAACTGAACATGAAAGATATCTATGTGAAGAAGTTGTTAAAGGACCAGTATTCTTAATTAACTATCCAAAAGATATTAAAGCATTCTATATGAGATTAAATGATGATGGTAAAACTGTTGCAGCTTGTGACTTATTAGTTCCTGGAATTGGTGAATTAGTAGGAGGAAGTCAAAGAGAAGAACGTTTAGATTATCTAGAA
The DNA here is from genome assembly GCA_036308445.1 of Bacilli bacterium. GTDB lineage: Bacteria > Bacillota_I > Bacilli_A > Erysipelotrichales > Coprobacillaceae > MGBC113645. The sequence goes on from JAXJVS010000032.1 coordinate 10,848, forward strand.
AGAATGATGGATGAAAAAGGTATGGAAAAAGAAGGACTTCAATGGTATCTTGATTTAAGAAGATATGGTGGAGTTATGCATTCAGGATTTGGTGTAGGATTTGAAAGATTAGTTATGTATATGACAGGTATTTCTAACATTAGAGATGTATTACCTTACCCAAGAACTCCAAGAAACTTAAAATTCTAAAAAGTAAGGCTCGGAAAAATCCGAGCTTTTTTAAATGTTATTTATAATTAAGGCAATACCAGAAATAATTAGCATTACAATAACAAGTTTTTTAGTTGTTGTTTCATTCACATATTGACTGCACTTGATGCCTAAAGATAAACCAATAAGCATTAAAGGAAGAAGCAAGATAGCTTGCTTAATAGTATTAAAAGTAACAATACCTAATAAACTATATACAATAATTCTAAAAGTATTTTCAAATGTAAAAACCAAACAAATATTACCTTTAAAAGATTGAGTATCATCAGTAACCTGATTCACATAAGCAGCTAACAGAGCACCAATACCATATAATCCACAAAGAAATCCTGAAAGAATACCAATAAGAGTTAACATAGTCTTTGATTCTTTCTTCTTATCTTGAACCAACATTTCTATACCAATACCAATAATCACAAATCCAAATAATATTTTAATCAATTGTGTATCAGCATTTTTAAGGAATAAGATACCAGGAATATTTCCAATAATAATTAAAGCAATTAAAGGTAAACAGATCTTTAAATCTATATTTTTTCTTTCTTTATATGCCATGATGATATTTGGTGGATAACCAATTAATAAATCAACTGGTGATATATTAATATTATTATTTTGAAAGCTTAATATTGTAGAAAAGACTAATGTATTGGCAAAACCACATAATCCCTTCACAAAAAAAGCTAATATACTAGCGATAATCCATAATAACATAAAATTCCCCCTAAACTATGTAGGATTATAACATAAAAACAATAATAGTAAAACGAGCTATTAAAGCTCGTCTTTTGTTAAGATTCCAAAATGAATACAGGCATTTAAGATACCATCATTCTCTATGTCAGATGTTACATAAGAAGCACTGTTTTTCACTTCATCATTTGCATTTCCCATTGCTACACTATGGGGAACATGTTTAAGCATAGTAATATCATTACCACCATCACCACATGCCATAACATTTTCTAATGGTATATTATAATAAGAAATGATTTTATCAATACCTTTATCTTTACCACCATCATTAGGAATAATATCTGCAAAAATATCAGTCCATCTTGCTGATTTACATCCTGGTAAATGTTTTAAAAATTCATCATCTTCTTCTGGCTGAATATAAGCCATGATTTGAACGATATCATTATCAAATAAAGTATTATAATCAACAATATGACATTTTGAATCATATTTTGAATTGTTATATTTATTTCTATAAGAATGTTCTAATGATGCATATAAAACGGGTATATGTTTTTCTTCAGTGTATGGTATTAATTGTTTAATGCTTTCATGCGATATGTATTTTTCGAATATGATAGTTTCTTTATTGAAACAGTATTGTCCATTTGCAGTTAAATATCCATCAAAATCAAACATCTTTTTTACATGATCAATACTATTAACAGGTCTACCTGTGGCAATAAATAATTTTATTCCTTTTTTCTTTAATGCATGTAATGCTTTCTTTGTACTTTCCGGCATGTCATCTTTTCCATGTGGTACCAATGTTCCATCTATATCAAAAAATATTGCTTGTATCATATCTGTCCCTCATTTCTTTTTTCATTATATCTAAGAAATAATAGAATTGTAAATAAAAAGATGACATATGTCATCTAATATTCACTACTTATGGCAGTTATTTTCCATTCATTGTTCATGAATTCTAATAAGAAAGATAACTGTATTGTTTCATTACTTGTTCGAGAAGAATAAGGAGCTACCTCACCTTTATATGCTACTCTATATACAATATAATCATTGTTAGTAGCTGTATAAAAATAATCCTTAATCATTTTTTGATCAGTATCTATTTTTTCTATATTTATTAATTCAGCGTTTTTATGTCCGAAAAAAGCTTCTATCCCATCTATATTATTGAAATATTGCATCATGTTTTCATCACAATATGATTTCATATTTTCATAGTCTTCTTGTTGAAAAGCATCAAAAAAATGATTAATACTATCTTGAGAAGATGATGTATTTGAAAAAGTACAGCCAGTTAATACTAGCGTAAAAGTGAGTATTAGAGTAGCTAAATATCTTTTCATATAATCACACCTTTCTTAAAACAAGAATATCATAAAGGTGTATATAAAGCAAGAAAGGACTTCTTTGAGAAGTCCTATATTGATTAACGATGACAACAATTTTCAAATTCTTCTAATACTAAAGCAGCTTTAGCTCTTAAGTTTTCTTCTAATGTTGTAGCAGCGTTAAGGGCATTTAAAATTGATTCATTGATAGCTATTAAATCATTGATATTGTTACTTAAACAAACTGCTCTTTGAAGTTTTTCTGCTTCAGCATTTAAAATATTAGCAAGTGCTGCTTCTTGCATTGCGATAGATTGTAATAAAGCAATTAATGCACCACATCTATCGGCTGTTCTACATTCTTGATTACACATTCCCATGTTTCTCACCTCCTTATATAACATATGAAAGAAGAATATAAGCAGTAAGGACGTATTACCAAAGGAATGGCTAAACAATAAAAAATGATGAAAAGGACGGAATAATATGGCCTATAATAAACATATCTAGGACTATGATTTTGTGGGTGAATATGATATATTATGAAAGATATATACTTTTGGAGGTTGTTTATGAAAGTTAAAGAGAATATTTGGGATTTTTTAGTGATTACTTTTGCGACACTTATAACAGCATGTGCAATCTTTTTCTTCCTCGTTCCTAGTCATGTATCAATAGGAAGTATTTCAGGTTTTGCGATAGTATTATCTCATTTTATACCATTATCTGTTTCTGCTCTTACAATGATTATGAATATTGTTTTATTATTATTTGGATTTTTGACTATTGGTAGAGAATTTGGTGTAAAGACAGTATATACATCTTTAATGATACCAGCAATCATGGCAGTTTTAGAAATTATTTTTCCTAATAATCAGTCATTAACTGGTGATCAGGTTATTGATGCTATTGGATATTGTGTATTAGTTAATATTGGTGTATCTATGTTATTTAATCGTAATGCTTCTTCAGGTGGAATTGATATTATTGCTAAGTTTTTAAATAAATATTTTCATATGAATTTTGGTGCAGCAGTAGGATTAGCAGGGATGGCAGTTGCTTTATCATCAGCTCTTGTTTATGATAAGAAAACAGTTGTATTAAGTGTTTTAGGAACTTATTTTTGTGGATTAGTATTAGATCATTTTATTTTTGGTTCTAATATAAAGAAACGTGTATGTATTATATCTAAGAAACAAGATAAAGTATTAGCGTTTATTTTACATGAATTACATAGTGGAGCTACTAAATATCATGCTTATGGTGCTTATTCTGATGATATGCATGTTGAAATTAATACGATTGTTGATAAGAATGAATACTTAAAACTCATTCATTTTATTAATAAAATAGATCCAGATGCTTTCGTGACTGTATATACAGTCAATGAAATGATGTATAAACCAAAAGAAATGAAATGAATTAAGGTGCATCTTGCACCTTTTATTAATTAAAGTGACATAATAGCATAGAAATATGAAATTATAGATAGTTTATGATACTATAGAAATGATTTGAAAATCATTTCTCTTCTGGTTATACTAAATATGGGTGATTGTATGAAAAAATATGCATTGATAACTGGAACTAGTAGTGGTATAGGTGAAGAATTTGCGAAACAATTGTCTAAAGATTATCATTTGATTTTAACTGCTAGAAGAGAAGATAGATTATTAAGATTAAAAGAGAAGTATCATTGTGATATTATTGTAGCTGATTTATCTAAGGAAGAAGATTGTTTTAGAGTATATGATAGTATTAAAGATAAGAAAATAGATATATTTATTAATAATGCTGGATTTGGTGATTGTGGATATTTTATAGAAACAGATATGAATAAAGAATTGGATATGATTAATGTAAATATCAAAGCATTACATATCCTTACTAAGCTTATGTTACAGCATATGATGAAATATAATGAAGGATATATATTAAATGTTGCTTCTTCTGCTGGATTTATTCCTGCTGGCCCTTATATGTCTACTTATTATGCAACAAAGTCTTATGTTAAAAGTCTAACATTAGGAATTGCAGAAGAAATAAAAGATAGTTCTTTATATATAGGTTGTTTATGTCCGGGACCAGTAGATACAGAATTTAATAGTGTTGCGAATGTAGAGTTTTCTTTGAATGGTATTTCTAAAGAATATTGTGTGAGTTATGCTTTGAAAAAGATGTATAATAAGAAAAAGATTATTATACCCGGATTAATGATGAAACTTGTGATTACATTAGGCAAATTCTTACCGGTAAAGCTTTATGTTAAAATAGCAGCTCATCAACAAAAGAAGAAATTTATAGAAAAATAAAGTATCTATTATATTATTGTTTCGTATGGTACAATATACGTGTCAATTCATGCTTGAAAAGAATGAGCTCATATGACTTTGATTTCTTGTTTATATATTATTATTTCGATCATAAAATGAACTAAGAAAACGAGAAATACAAACAAATATAGATTTATCTGATCATGAAGTACAAGAATTATGAAAAATAATTACAAATCAGATATATCAATGATTTAGGGGAATAAATAATACTGAAGAAGCTGAAATAGTTACAAAAGATATGATTTATCAGCATATTGTTGAATGGAAAAGAGATATAATGATTTAAAACATGAATATCAGATTCGTGAAATGACAAAATATTTATCATATAAGGATTTGATAAAGGTTGATTATACAAAAGAATATAAAGATAAATAAAATAGCATCAATCATAGTGATTGATGCTAAAATTCTTTTTTATCCATTATCTTTATACTTATAAAATATGATATTACTGTAATAATAGTTACAATAATGAATAAAGCGAGAATAAGATTATATATATTTATTCTTTCTAAGAATATAATTAATGAAGATAGATCTATGTTAAATAAATCTAGAATAAGATTTATTCCTAGAATAAATATAAATATAATACCCATTAATAAAGATTGTACAATATTACTTTTTTCTATTCCGGCTTTTAGCTTTATTGGTAACATGATAGATAAGATGATGATAAATATCATAAGAGTAGATATTCCTTCAATAAGGCCATCTCTTACGTTATATGAACCATCTAGAATAATATACAATATAGCACTTAAAAGCATTGAAAATATCCAGGAAATAAAAGCAGTTAAGTAAGTTAATATATATTTTTCTAAGGTATAATCTTTTTTTGTGAATGGTAATGTAAATAAGAAAGTATAGCCATTATTAAATTCATCATAATTGATAGTACTTAAAGCAATAATCGATATAAAAAAAGTCATATAACCTAATACAAAAGATGGATTATTTGAAGAAAAGGCTATAATAATTGCTATTACAAGCATCATGATAAAAAATTTCTTTTGATTTAACATTAACTTTAAATCTTTTAATAGTAAACCTTTCATATGTTTTCACCTCTAATCATCATTAAAATAAGTTCATCAATATGTCCATTTTCAATCACTATATCTTTATAATTATCTAGATAAAACTGTTTTTGGTTAGTTAAACAGATATAACCATAGTTTTCTTTTTTTACCTTTATAAGATAATGTTTATCTAATGAAGAATATTGTTCTTCATTGACTTTTAGTATGGCATATTCACTTAATAGAATATCAGTATCTTCATGTAATAAGATTTTTCCTTCATGTATCATATATAAATCATCACAGATTGTTTCTAAGTCAGAAGATATATGTGAACTCAATAATATAATACGATCATTATCTTTTTCCATGTATTCTCTTAACATGTTTAAGATTTCATCTCTGGCAATTACATCTAAACCAGCAGTAGGTTCATCTAATATCAATACTTTAGCATGATGTGTAATCGCAATTAAAACTTTTAATTTTACTTTCATACCAGTAGAAAATTCTTTTATTTGTTTTTTCATTGGTAAATGAAAGTTATGACATTGTCTGATAAAGTCGTCTTTATCAAAATTTTGATAAAGACAATCTAAGATGGAAATAATATCATTAATAGTAAAATATTCACTAAAACCAGAATCAGATAAAGCTACACCGAAATTTTGTTTATCATTCTTATCAAAATCTTTGATATTTTTATTATTGACTTGAATTGTTCCCTGATCAATATCAATAAGATTTAGGATAGCTTTAAATAAAGTACTTTTACCAGCACCATTTCGACCAATTATACCTGTAATATAACCAGGTTTTATTTGAAGAGAACAATCTAATGTAAATTGTTTATATTCTTTTTTTAAGTTTTCTATATTTATCATGCACTAATCCTCCAAAATAAGTTGAAATAATTCTCTAATATCATCATCAGTTAAACCGTATCTTTTACCTTTAGCAATCGTATTCTCTAACTCATTTTCAATTTCTTTTCTTATTTCTTCTAAAACTAGGTTTTTATTTGTTCCTTTCACAAAAGTTCCTTTACCATGAACAGTAATTGTAAAACCATCTTTTTCAAGATAATCATAAGCCTTTTTTACAGTAAGAGCACTAATTTTTAGTTCTTTGGATAAAGAACGAACTGAAGGTAAAATATCATTTTCTTTTATATCTCCATGAATAATCATTTTTTTTAGCTGATCGACAATCTGTTCATATATTGGTACCATTGATGTATTACTTATTATTATTTTCATATTACCTATCTCACCACCTATAAACAGTATATAACAGTATAAAACAGTTGTCAACATATGTATGTGTTTTATTGACATTTTAACGGTCTAAAGATACAATATAAAATAGAAAAAATATTAAAAGAAGGTGAAAAAAAGTGAAAATTGCAGTTACTTGTGTCAATGGACAAGTATTTCAACATTTCGGTCATTGCCCAAGCTTTTTAGTTTGTA
>JAXJVS010000033.1:0-2960 GCA_036308445.1 Bacilli bacterium
ATTATATAACTTTACATCAGCTATTCTTAGAAGTGCTGGAGATTCTAAACATCCTTTCTATGCATTAGTTATTGGTGGTATTATTAATGCAACATTAAATTTAATACTTGTTATTGCATTTCATAGATCTGTAGATGGTGTTGCGATAGCTACTGTCGTGTCTAATATAGTATCTGCTTTCTATGTTTTATACTATCTATCACATGAAAGAGAAGCATTACGCTTTCATATAAAAAAACTAACAATAACAAAAAAAGAGCTAATGAGTATATTAAAGATAGGAATACCTGCTGGATTACAAGGAACAGTATTCTCATTATCAAATGTTATTATACAATCTACCATTAATTCATTTGGTTCATCAGTTATAGCAGGAAGTTCTGCAGCAGTTAACTTTGAATATATAGGATATGCAGTCGTAAATGGGTTTGCTCAATCTGCTACTACATTCGTTGGACAAAACTATGGTGCTAAGAAGATGGATAGATGTAGAAAAATATGGAAACAAGCATTGTTTGCTGGTATGGGAATTGCTTTAGTGATAGATTTATGTATTGTACTATTAAGAGTACCTTTAGCACATTTATTTACATCTGATCCAGAAGTTATACCTCATGCAGTACAGAGAATATTACAGATTATGAGTTTACATTGGATATTAGGTTCATATGAGATTACAGGTTCTGCATTGAGAGGATATGGTAGATCTTTATTACCAGCATTGTTAACAGTATTTGGAACATGTGTAGTTAGAATATTATGGGTATATCTTGTTAATACATGTTTCCATAGTTTTACTATGTTATTACTTGTTTATCCTATTTCTTGGATTGTGACAGGTATATTAGTTATAGGATATTACTTTATGGTAAGAAAAAAGATAGAATCAGGAATTGTATAATTCCTGATTCTATCTTTTTAAATTATGTATTTATTTGTTTTACTATATTTGATCCTCAAACTTCAAGAATATTCAAGATTGTGGAGGAAATCAAATATTTATATGAATAGAAGTAATAAAAGAAAATATCCAATAGTCGACTTTTTTATAATAGATATCCTTATGGATGGTCCTTGTCTGATTGTTTAATAATATATCCTCCTTGTTTTTTTGAATCTATAAATTGTATAACGCTTTAAATATTTTAAATTTTTTTAAACTACAAAAAGATACTATTTATGGATCTTTAATGATAAAATAATTATAGAAGTGAGGTGATTTCAATGGATAAATTTAAAATAAAGTTTGACAAAGATAAAATAAAAAGTAAAGTAGATGAATTAGGTGAAGCAACTAAAAAAGTATTAAATGAAACTTCAGAAAAAGCTACTGAAGGAAAAGAAGTATTAAAAGAACAATATAGTAAAGTAAAGCATGAATTAGATAAAGCAAGATTAGCACCTGTATTTAAAGAAGATTTACTAGAAGTAAACTATAAACAACCTGCTGTATTAAGAATAGTAGATTATGATAAAAGATTGGAAAATGAAGTATGTTTTGGTTCTATAGGATTTGAAGAAAAAGCAAAAACTGATAATATTTTACACTTTTATACTAGCTATGCATCAGAATCTCGTATGAGCTTCTATCCATACTTAGAAGAAACAATTTATTGTGCTGACCCATATAAAGAAAACTATTATATTAGTTTAGATGAATATTTTGCTTATCTAAAAAAAGCTAAAATAAATGAATTAGAAAAAATAGCATATGTATTAGGTGCTAAACATGTAAAAATATCTATTAAAGAAAAGAAGAAAACATTAATAACTCATACATCTAAAAGTAAGCTATCTGTTAAAGGTGGTCCCATTGGTAAAAGTTCTTCTGGATATGAAAGTTCTTCACATAGCGATGAATATGCAGAAATTAAGATTGAGTCTAATACTTCTTTTGAAGGTCATGATAATCCAGTTATGCCAGAAGTAGTATACTTTAAATATGATAATGATATTAAAGCACTTATTGAAATGAGAATGAATGATAAGAATGCTCTTAAAACAAAGACATATTCATTAGATTATACTACTGGTAGAGATATGCATGAGAAAACAGCAGCAAACTTAGATGCTTTACTTAAAAAGATAGGTTGTACTGGTAATAAAACTGTAACTAATGAAGTAGAAGATCAAAAACGTTTTTCATTTGAATATACAATAGAGTTTTAGATAAAAGACTGTTCTTATTCAAGAACAGTTTTAATTCATTCTATCTTTAATTCTTTCCAAAATATATTCTATTTAAGAAAAAAAGCATAACGCCTAAAGATTAAAAATCTTTATTTGTTACAGCCTCTTTCATGTTTAGTTGATATTTTAGCATTATATTTTAAAGTTGTTAACAATTTTAAACTATTTCTAAGTAACTATACTATTTTTTCAAATACTATCGTAGCCTGTATACGGTCTCCTCCTCCAAAGCCTGTACTATGAGAAGCAGCAGTGGAGATGGTATGTAATTGATATCCTTTTCGCGCTGGTTATTAATGACTTCCTCTAATTCACTTAAATTCCCTAAGCCAGTTCCAAGAAATTTTTCTTTTAGTGTTACCTGAAGTACAACATAATGATACCCTACTCCAGAAGCAGTTGAAAAAGATGACTCATGATTCCATTTTTCGGCAACACTTTCTTTTTTTATGGTAGAATTAGAATCAAGTATATAAGAACGATATTCTTCAATATTATTTCCGATATCATCCATGATAGTTTTAGCGTCTGTTAATGATAATTCAAATTCAGTTGCTTCTCTCAGTTCCTTTTTAGCCTTTATTTGATTTCCTAGATGTTCCACAAGTGCATCACAGGCAAGTAGATATTTATCTGAACCGTATTTTTTTAATTTTTTATATTAATTATATTATCTTCCTCTTACATATTTTGTTTTATTTATTTCCTTTAGCTCTATTATGAGTTATACATAGCATTTCACAATTTCTTTCATCAGTGGCTCCACTTTA
>JAXJVS010000034.1:0-5992 GCA_036308445.1 Bacilli bacterium
CTCTTTTTTTGAAAAACATCATCATCAACTTTTTAATAATATCAATTGTTTGTAGAGGCTACTGAAATAATTTTGCGGATATCTGTGTGATCTGTTGATATTTATCGGTAAATGCGTTATTATCATATTGTCGTTGGACGAAGATGAAACTCAACTTTGGCGAGGGAGGTTCCATCTTTTTTTCCTTTCTGCAGATTTCATATAATGATACTTATATTATAAGACATAAATAATAAACCCCAAAGAATGTAAAGAAGGAAAATAAAAAAATAAAATCGCACCACATGATTTTGTGATGCGACATGAAACCCAGTTATTTTTTAGATACTCTTTTTATAGGGAGGAAACTATGAAGAGATATTTAAAATATATAAAAAATTATTGGTACTATTTTATATTTGGACAAATTTTTATGATATTAGAAGCTTGTGGTGAATTTGTTTTACCGTTTATTAGTGCAAATATTATCAATATTGGTGCTTCTAGTAAAGATATAATGTATATATTTGAAAATAGTTTTTATATGGCATTAATATCTATTTTTATGCTTTTATTTGGCGTTTTAGGAGCGTTTTTTGCAGTGAGCGGTGCTTCTAAATTGGCTGCAGATATACGATTAGAAACTTTTAAGCAGATTCAAACATTCTCATTCTCAAATATTGATGACTTTTCAACAGGTTCGTTAATTACGAGAATTACGAATGATATTACACAAATTCAGAATTTTACTCAAACATTTTTAAGGGGTTTGTTTAGAAGTCCAGTTATGATTATTGGCGCTTTGATAATGTCTTTTGTTCTAGATAAAAATATTACTATGATATTATTAATGACAATTCCTGTTCTTGCTATTGTAATTATATTGATAATGAAAATAAGTGCTCCAAGATATACAATTATGCAACAAAAAATAGATGCACTTAATATTAATATTAATGAGTCGATAAAAAATCAAAAAGTTATAAAATCTTTTGTTAGAGGAGATTATGAAAATAAAAAATTTGAAAATATAAATGATCAGTTAGTAGAAAAAAGTACAAATGCATTAAAGATGATGATTTTAATGCAACCTATTTCAACTTTCATTATTAATTTAGTTACAGTTTTTGTTGTTTGGTTTGCCGGTAAACAGATAATTATTGGTAATATGGAAATAGGAACTTTAACTGCTTTGATTACATACTTAACTCAAATATTAACTGCTTTAAATTTTTTAGCAAATATTATATTACTTGCAACAAGAGCTTCGGCTTCGAGTAAAAGAATCATAGAAGTATTAGATACAGAAAATGATATTTCTGATAATGATAGTCAATGCTTAGATAAAGATATAATAAATGGTTTAATTAAGTTTGAAAATGTCTCTTTTAAATATTACAAAAACAATTAAGAAAATATGTTGGATAATATTAGTTTTGAAATTAAACCTCGACAATTCGTAGGGGTTATAGGTTCTTCAGGCTCAGGAAAGACTACTCTTATTTCCATGATTAATCGCTTATATGATGTAGATGAAGGAAGTGTTTATATTGATAACACAAATGTTAAAGATTTATCTTTGTTTAAATTAAGAGAAAGTATAGCTGTAGTTCTTCAAAAAAATACCTTATTTTCTGGAACTATTGCAGAAAACTTAAGATGGGGAAATGAGTATGCTAGTGATGAAGACTTAATTAGTGCTTGTAAAATAGCGCAGGCTGATGGTTTTATTCAAAGTTTTAAGGATAAATATGAAACAGAACTAGAACAAGGTGGCTTGAACCTTTCGGGTGGTCAAAGACAAAGACTTTGTATTGCTAGAGCTATTTTGAAAAAACCAAAAGTATTGATTTTAGATGATTCTACAAGTGCAGTTGATACTGCAACTGATAGAACTATTCGTAAAGCTTTAAAAGAAGATTTAAATGATACGACTAAAATTATTATTGCTCAAAGAATTCATTCTATTATTGATGCTGATAAGATTATTGTTCTTGAAAACGGAAAAATTGCTGGTGTTGGAACACATATTGAATTAATGGAAAAATGTAAAGAATATCAGGAAATATATTATTCACAAATAAATAAGGAGGATACTATTGATGGAAAATGATAGATATGCTCGTTTGACAAAAAAATATAGTGATTCATTTTCAAACAGGGATAAAAAGGAATTTAAGCTATCTAATGGTGCAGATAGAGCAAAAGCAATGAGTTCTCATGATAAACCTAAAGATTTAAAAACAACAATAATAAAACTATTGAAATATTTATCACATGAGAAAATGTTGTTAATGATTGCTATTAGTTGTGCTATTATTAATGCATTGACTACATTATTTGGATCATATTTATTAAGACCGATTATTAATAAATATATCTATTTTGGTATTGAAGATATAAATGATAAGTTAGAGGGATTATTTTATTCTCTGCTTTTATTGGCAATTATTTACATTGTTAATGTTGTAACTCAATGGTTACAACAAAGAATTATGTTAAATGTGTCACAAACAACATTGAAACATTTAAGAAGTGGTTTGTATCATAAAATTCAATGTCTACCTATGTCTTATTTTGATAATAATTCTACGGGAGATACAATGAGTCGATTTACTAATGATGTTGATACTATGGGAGAAATGTTGAATGCAACATTAATACAGCTTATTTCCGGAATGATTACAATAGCTGGTACTGTATTTTTGATGATTTATACAAATTGGATTTTGGGTTTAATTACAATTATAGTTACTCCTTTGTTGACTGTAATAAATAAGACAATTATAAAAAAAGGAAGAAGTGCTTATTCAAAGCAACAAAGATCTTTAGGTATGCTTAATGGTTTTAGTGAGGAAATTATCTCTGGTTTAAAGGTGGTTAAGGTTTTTAATCACGAAGATATTGCAATAGATGAATTTGAATTTTTAAACAAGCAATTAACAGATTCGCAAATTAAAGCTCAATTTAATTCTGGAATTATGGGACCAATTACTCATCAATTATGTAATGTTATTTATGCTATTACTGCTTGTGTTGGGGGAATCTTGGTTATCAATTATGGTTTTGATATTGGTGGATTAACTATTTCTTTAAATTATACAAGACAATTTAATCGTCCTATTAATGAAATATCAATGCAAATGAATACTGTTTTTGCAGCTTTAGCTGGTGTGGAAAGAGTATTTGAAGTTTTAGATAAAGATTCGGAAAATGATTATCTCGGAGAAAGATAAATAGAATAGATGGTAATGTCGTTTTGGATCATGTTGATTTTGGTTATGTTGAAGGACAGACTGTTTTACATGATATTAATTTATATGCAATGGCTGGCCAAAAGATTGCTTTTGTTGGTTCAACTGGTGCAGGAAAAACAACAATCACGAATTTATTACCAAAATTTTATGATGTTCAATCAGGAAATATCTTTATTGATGGGGTTTCTATTAATGAGATAGATAAAACCTTTTTAAGACAAAATATTGCAATGGTATTACAAGATACTCATTTGTTTACTGGAACAGTAAAAGAAAATATCCGTTATGGAAGATTGGATGCAACTGATGAAGAAGTCATTCAAGCAGCTAAAGCGGCTTCTGCACATACATTTATTATGCAATTGAAAAATGGTTATGAGACTATTTTAGAAAATGATGGAGCTAATCTTTCACAAGGACAAAGACAATTAATTAATATTGCTAGAGCGGCCATTAGTAAGGCGCCAATATTAGTTCTAGATGAAGCCACTTCAAGTGTTGATACGAGAACAGAAAAATATATAAATGAGGGAATGGATGCTTTAATGAAAGATAGAACGACTTTTGTTATTGCACATAGACTTTCAACAGTAAGAGAATCTGATGTTATTATGGTACTAGAACAAGGTAGAATTGTTGAGAGAGGAACTCATGAACAATTACTTACTTTAAATGGTAGGTATGCTGATTTATATTATGTGGTTATTGAATTGGATTAAAGATATTTTATGATTATATATAGTATTGTATTTATGAATATCTCTTTAGAGTTACAGACTGAAGGATAAGTAAATGATGTTGTTTTTATCATTATATGGATAATATATGCTGGTACATGATACAAGTAGTATAATGATTGTGTGACTTTCATCTTCTGAGGTGAAAGTCTTTTTTTGTCATTTTGTAGTGAAAAGCCTTATATGAATCATTCGATAGGATGGTTAATTATTAAAGTTAAAGAAGCATGAAAAGAAGAAAGATTTGATGATTTAATAGTATTTTATAGAGATGTTATAAGGGAGTTAAACCAGGTTTAGAAGTAGGTGAATAATATTAAAAGTTTTTTATTACATTTAAGCTTATTGATGATATAATAAAAATTGGAAATATAAGGAAAACAAGAAAGGGGTTTTATACGAATATTTATTTTAAGGTTCTAAATGTCTTAGATAATGAAATATTTGTCATGAATAGTGTGGAGACCAACTATGAAAAGTCAATATAAAAATTGCATTTTTATTTGGCTTTTTATATCTCTGATTTTGGGCGCACTAAAAAGAGTTAAATTTTGTATTTTTTTAAAATTAACTAACTTTATAAGACTCTCCTGTTGATAACAATTTATAAATTACACGTGTGAGTTTGTTTGCAGTATGGCCAAGAGCACAGTAGTGCGCTTTACCTTCAGCACGTTTCTTTTGGTAATATTGATTGAATGTGCTGTCGTGCTTATGTATATTTTGACACGCCCAGATAAGTGCGTATCTCAACATAGAATTTCCTCTTTTGGACATTCTGGTTGTAGAAGCTCTAAATGTACCTGATTGTCTAACTCTAGGATCTAATCCTGCATAAGCCAATACTTTACTTGGAGATGAAAATGCTTTAATATCTTTAATAGAAGATAAAATCATCGCAGCTTCGACATATCCCATGCCGGGGATGGTCATGATAGGTGAATCAAGAGATTCAACTATCGCTTTGATTTGAGCTTTAAGCTCAATCTTCTGACTTTCGTAGAGTTCGATTTGAGATATAGCCAGACGCATTTTCACAGCAGTAGATTCTCTCTGTATGCCGACAGAGTTAGAAGCTAGTTCTTTGATTTTACGCGCTTTATCCACTCCAAATTTGCCGTGTGAGTGGATGCGGAGTACGTTGGTTAGACGATCAATTCGGACTTTTATTATTTGAGATGGAGTTGAATATTGTTTTAGAAGTTCAAGCGATGCTTTTCCAAAGACGCTTTTTCCCATTTCTTTAACATATTCAGGGAAAAGAATATCAAGAAAAGTTTTCAACTGAGTTTTAATGCGAGCATTTGACTTTGTAACTTCCTGATAGGACTTACACAAGTCATATAGTTCAGTCATGGTATCATCCAAAGATGCATGAACACCCAAATTCATCATCAAAGCTCTGCAGATAATAATTGAATCAATTTTATCATTCTTAGCATCTCTCATATTTGTTTTTCTTAAAGCAAAAGTTTGTAGAGGATTAAGGATAACGACATCGAAATCCTTAGACAAAAGAAAATTGGCTAAATTATTTGCATAATGAGCAGTTGACTCCATTCCAAACACAATAGACATTTTAGATAAATGTTTTAATTTAGATAACAGTAAATTGAATCCTTGCTTATTATTGTCAAATGGAAAAGGTTTGGCAAGAACCTCTCCATTACTATCGATAATAGCAGCATAGTGAGTGTACTTGGCAATATCAATGCCAACATAGATTTTAGTCATAATAAAAGACCACCTTTCATAAAGAATTGACACAAGCAATCTCTATCGGGTGATCTATTCTCATACACTTGCGGGAGATAAAAGTTCAAAGACTTATCCAACTAATAAAAGATAAAATAGACCGATAGATTTACTCTCCATTGAGTAGTCAAGCTACAGGAAACATAAAAATGCTACTCGTGTCTATTTAATCATAAATTAAATTTTTAGAAAGGAGAAGTATGATTCTTGTATCTGTTTTGTGTACAAGTTAATCATACAAGGGAATATATGAAAATATTAGTA
>JAXJVS010000035.1:0-9873 GCA_036308445.1 Bacilli bacterium
CTCCAACTTCCTCCAGTTCACACCTTACGATGGATACCTTGTCTTTGGCTAGTGGTTGGTAGTACGAAACCCCCACAGTGGACTCTCACCACCTAGTATTATGCCATGCATGGCACACATAAAAAACACAGCTTTCGCTGTGTTTAAAACTTCATCACTTTTGTTATTTTTCTTACTAACTTATATAACGGGTTCTCCATAACCTTCTCTACATTTTTAAGTTCTTCTCTTATATGAATAGCTTGTGGACAATGTTTCTCACATTGACCACACTGTATACAATTAGAAACAGCAGTAGAATTCTTTCTAAGTGCCGTACACATCACATATTCTATCCATCCCCAGAACTTACTTTCAGTATACAATCTATTATATGCCGCAAAACTTCCTGGTATATCTACTCCCTTAGAACAAGGCATACAATATGCACAACCAGTACAAGGAACTTTGACTTTACTATTAATCTGAGATACAACTCTCTTTAACATATCTTCATCTTCTAATGTTAATTCTCCTATTTCTGTAGTAGAAGCAGTATGTATGTTATCTTCTACCATATCCATAGAATTCATACCTGATAATACACATGTGACTTCTTTTTGATTGAATAACCATTTGAATGCCCATTGTGCAGGAGTATGCTTCTTTTTATAGTTTTCAAAGATGCTGTAAGCATCTTCTGGTAATCTTGAGACTAGCTTACCTCCTCTTAAAGGTTCCATGATAATAACTGCTAAAGATTTATCATAAGCATAATTCAAACCTCTTCTGCCAGCTTGAGTATGTTCGTCCATATAGTTATACTGTATCTGGCAGAAATCCCAATCATATACATCTACTAACTTACAGAACATATCAGAATTTCCATGATAAGAAAAACCAATCTGTCTAATCATACCTTTCTTTTTCTTATCATCTATCCATTCTTTCATACCTAGTTCTACTAATCTATTCCATGTATCTACATCAGTAAGCATATGCATAAGATAATAATCTATATAATCTGTCTTTAATCTTCTTAATTCTTCCTGAAATATCTTTTCTAATCCTTCTTTATTCTTAATAAGATAATGTGGTAGTTTTGTTGCAATATTAACTTTATCTCTTATCTTATTCTTATCTAATATAGAACCTAATACAGATTCACTTTCTGGATAGATATATGCGGTATCATAATAATTAACACCTGAGTTATAAGCAGCAAGTATTTCTCTTTCTGTTTCTTCTATATCTGTTTTACCTATACTGTTACGAGGAAATCTCATACATCCAAATCCTAATACTGATAGATCATTATTATATTTATCTTTTCTATATTTCATATGTTATGTACCTCTACTGATAAGGTAATGAATATATTAATATTCATTACCTACAAAGACTTCATAAATTCTTTGATATCTATATCCTTTTTTAATAACAGTCTGATCACTAACTAATATTCCTAAGTCTACTAATTGATTAATAACTTTAGAAACAGTATTAACTGAAAGTCCTGTCGCTGTTTGTATTTCTTTTTTAGTAAATACAATCTGTTTACTTATGATTGGCATAATTTTATATAAACTGACACTTTTGATATCTTCTATGGTTTTCATATCTTCTTCATATATTGTTTTAATTCTTTGAATCTTATATATAAAACCATGGCATTGTTCAATAATACATTGTAAGAAGAATTTGATAAAAGAAGCTAGTTCACCTTTTCTTGCATCCATCAATGCACGTTGATAAGAAGGTTTATACAATTCTAATATTTCTGACATAAATAGAATAGGTTTTGTATTATCTAACATAGCCATTTGAACTGGAATAAGTGCTCTACCTAATCTACCATTTCCATCTTTATAAGCATGAATTGTTTCAAACTGAAAATGTGAAATCGCAACATTAACTAGTAACGGATCAATATATTCATCATTCATATATTCATATAAGTTTAATAATAAATCATATACTTGTTCTGGGACTGGTGGAATAAAAGTAGCTCCTTCTATTCCTACACCTCTAGGCCCTATCCAGTTTTGAATAGTTCTTATTTTTCCTGGTTCTCTTTCAGCTCCTCTAACACTATCTAATATAATAGAATGCATTTCATTTACAAGCTGATAATCAATTAAAAGATTTTGTTGTACTTTTGTATAAGCATATTCAATCGTTTTCTTAAGATTCTGTATTTCTCTTTTATCATCAGTATCTTTCATATATTTTAAATAATACATTTCATCTTGAGTAATTTGTGTTCCTTCTATTTGTGTTGATTTATAACTTTCTGTCAATAACATTGAATCAAGAAAATATTGTGCTTCAAAAGATAAAGTATTTAATAATGATTTATATTCACCATATTTAATATTAGCTTCAGCAATTAGCTTTAATAATTCTTTATCTATTGTATATTCTATTGGTAATTTTTTAGCTTCATATGCTTTCATACTTACTCCTCCTTATATTGATTATTATACACGTTATTTTCAAAAAAATATCAATTTTTTGAAAAAATTGATATTTTTTACATAAAAACTCACATTATTTTTAAAAAATTGTGAGTTTTTGTATTTTTTATTTACTTTTTTATCAATAATTGTTATTTTTTTGATATATTTACTTCTTTCCTAAGAGTTGGAAAATCATATAAGAAACATCTCTTAATTCCTGTTCATATTTATCTGGTTCTTTATTCAATATATCTTCTTCCTGCACAAATAGTTCTAATGCTTTGTTGTTATCTTGTAGATAATAATAACATAAACCTAGTTTATCTAGAACTTCTGCCTGAAAGATAGTAGGACTATTATATGTATGAATACGATTATTAACATAAGATAGAATATCTATAGCTTGATGGTATTGTTGTTGTTTTAAAAGTATATTTCCTATATGATAATGAATTCTATCAGCGATAGGTGATACTTTATTTGTTTTTGTGAGTGCTTGCTTATAATAATCTAATGCTTTCTCATCGTTTTCCATCTTCTCTGATACATCTGCAAGTTCTAATAAAGCATCTCGTATGAGATGATTTTCTTTTCCAGCAAGCATTCCATTCTATATCTTTTCTCTTACTTCTAATAATTCTTCATATCTTTTTGCTTTAACCAATGAACTATCTAAGCTTTTTAATATCTTCATTGTTTCTTTATGTGTACTTCCATAGACTTTTTCTATAACTGCTAAACTTTCTTTCTTTTCATCTATCGCAAGATACCAGAAACATGCGAGTTCTTTATATTCTGCATATTTAAATAATGATAATGCTGTTTCATGATGTTTTTTAGATAAGATTGCTTTTTTCATTTCATAGACATTTTTCTGAAGATTCATAGCTTTTGCTTCTTTACCTACATGTATATATTGAGAAGCAATGAATTCATTAATCTCTACTGTTCTTAAATGATTAACACCATATATTTTATGACATTTTTCTAAACATATTTCTAAATATTTTAAGGCTTCTTCATGCTGATTATCATCACTTAATACTTTCGCATAACCAACTAAAATATCAATACTAATTGATTTATTGTCTTCTAGTATAATAGGATATTTCTCTAATATATCTCTATATAACGGTAAACATTTCTGATATTCAAAAGTATAAAGTAATGATAACGTATAATCATGAAATGAAAGAAGAGTTTCTAGGTTATCCTCACCTAATAATTCTTTCTTTAGTTCATATATAGATTGATATAAATAAGATGCTTCAAAGTTTTTCCCTAATAATCTTTTTACATAAGCAAGTGCTTCTAAAGCATATACAGTATTCATAGATTTTTCTCCACACATATCTTTATATAGCTGTACAGATGTATGAGCCATTTGTTCTACATTTTCTAAAGTTCCTGCTATAATAACCGCATATGTATATTCCATAAAGAATAATGGTAGGAGGATATTTTCTTCGTTATTTCTTTTTTCTCTTAATTGTGTAACGATAAAGTTTCCTGCTTTTATTCCTGATTTCATCATTTTGACATAGATTTTATGTATATTCTGAATATAGAAATCATGGAATGTTTGTGGATCCTCATAATATTTTATAGATAAGAGTAAGACTTTTGAAAATATTTGAGCATGCTTGATTGAAAATATATTTTCTATGTTTAATTGTTCTAGATAGTAAGAAAGGACTTTTTCTACAATGATATCTTTAAAACTTTGTGGACAATTTTCATAGAATACTTTAGATATTGTTTCATGAATTGTATATTGATTTTCATACTGATTGACAAAAGATAAATTCTTAACTCTTTCATAAGTTAATATACTGAAATGTGGTACTATTTCTTTACCTAATTGTATTGCAGTTTCATCATTCCATGTATTGAGACATGATAAGAAATAAATCATTTCTTTTTTACTATCATCCATATATCTAGCAAAACGCTCTATAAGTGTATATATGTTTTTACCAAAATCTTCTATAACAGGTGTTTTATTTCTACTTAAAAGTTCATGATAAGTATCTACACATAGATCTAGATCTACAGGTGTTCCTTGTGTTAACTCTATAAGCTGATTTATTAATTCTTCATCAGTTATTCCTGAGTTATTTAAAAAATAACTTGCATCCTTTTTAGATAATGTCACTAATAAATGCTGTTCTAAAGAATCTTCCCAATCTTTATCAAAACGCATCCATCTTAACTTTTCTCTTCCTGCAATGACCCATAATACATGAGGAATATTCTGAATAAGTCCTCCTGGACCTCTTATCCACATATCATTATGATATGGTTCACCAATAGAATAAACTTCATTAACTAACTGTTCATATATATCAAGTAATATGACAAATGGTTCTTTACTATTTTCAATATTATCACTTAAATCTTGAGCAAATAAATATGGTAAGTGCTGATATAAAGCATTAGCATCTTTATATTAAATTTCTTTTAATTCTATCTCATGATTTTTAACTAATCTTTTCACTAAAGTAACACCACTATCTGCCACAATAATCATCTGTGAAATCATAGCTGCACCAGGAAGCATTCCTGCTGCATTAATAAATAAACTAAGAATAGGACTATTTTTCATCATTGATTTGATTTCTATGCTATCAGGTTTTTCTCCCATCTTTTTCGCATAAACATAATTTCCAATATCAAATAATGGAAACTCAAAGTGATATCTTTCTGATAATTGATTTCTTAAGCTTTGTAAAGTTAATCTACTTTCTTGATTCATCTGAAAATCATAATAGACATATCTTGGTTCTTTGATCTTTTCTTCTAGTTCTGATATTATCTTTTTAAGTAAACTACTTTTACCAATACCTCCTATACCATAGTATGTCAGTACTTTTATATCTGCGTTATTAGTTAGATTATCTTTGAGAAGGTTATAATTTTTCCAAAATGCTGCTCTTGGTTCTTCTCTATCAGTAAATATTTTATTTGCTTTTAAAGTATTATCATTTCTTTTTCTTACTTTCATTCTTTCTTCCCCATAATTATTTCTATCTTTATTATGTCATAATTCTATCTTTAATACTTTTATTCATTTTCCTATTAATTCTTCAAAGTTATTTATAAATGGTGATATTTAAAACCCTCTCATATCGAGAGGGTTTATAATTAGTGTTTTGTAGCAAATCCATCGTAAACTTTTCAGAACTCTACTTTTCGTAAAATTATTTTCTTGGTTTCATTTGTGGGAATAAATTCTAATTCTCAAAGAAATCAAACAATTTTAAAACATGAGGTATATTCAATGTTTTTTATTCAAATAATCTATTCATTACATTTTCATTTTAAATTTGACATTTTTTTGACACAAAAAATATATCAATTTTTTGCATACAGTTATAATATACACTTTAATGATTAAAAATCTATCATTTCTTTCGAGTTTCCCTCGAGTGTTTTTATTTTTTCACTCGAGAGCCACTCGATAAAACTATTTTTTTATCTTCAAAACATATTTGCTTGCATTTCCCTTTCCCACAAGCTCCAATATGTTTTCTGATCTCATTTTATCTATGACAGATCGAGCTTGTTGTTTAGTGAATCCACAAAGTTCTCTAATTTTTTCATTTGTAATAAAGCTTTCTTTTTCTAAATAATCTAGAATTCTATTTTTGGCTTTAACATATTGAAGAACCTTATCTTTTGTATATTCAACATCTGATTTAATAGCTTCATATACCTTTGCGGTTAACATATATTCCTTACCATTCAATTCTATTAATCGATATTTTATTAAATTGCTAATAGTTTTTCTTGATTCATCTAAAGATGTTTGTGTTAAAATTTGAACTTGCGACATAGTAATTCTTTTATTATCTACCAAATGTCTTAAAACCATTAGTTCCGACAATGGCATCATTCTTCCTCTTTTATTTTGCTCTTGAGCAATAAATTTAACAAAATCAACATCATCTACAGAACTATAAATAGTAAGTGATACTGCATCATTGTAAACTCTATATTGTGGATATGGCTTTCCTGATGATAACATTTCTCTATAAATAATATCCACACCCTGTCCTGTTCTTTGTACATACTTTAATCTTTGTAGAGTTTCTGCTATCAATTTGTTTCGTGGTACAGAAGGATGTGTAATAATATTATCTGTAGTAATTCCCGACAAAAATCCTCCAGGATTTTCAATAACTATTTTGTCTGGATAGTGTTTTACATATACAGCACCTGAAGTTTGATAATCACGGTGAGCAATAGCATTTAGTAAAGCTTCTTGAAATACTTTTTCAGAAAAATCAACAACTTCCAATCTAAACAACCCTACTTGTACATTTATAATTTTATTAGTATTCTGTATTTTTTCAGTCAATCTATCAAGTATACTTATGATTCGTTGTCTCATATCTATTCTTGCATCATATTCTTCTAAATTATTTGCAGAGTAATGTAAGTAAACTACTTCTGCTTGTGGAAGAAGACGATTTATCGATATTTCCTTTCCAACAAACAACAGCCCTGCTACAGTAAGCTTATATACAATTCCCTCTTTTTTTACAAATCCCAAATCACGCATAAATGCAATATCTTCTAAATCAGGTAATGTTGATTCTGGATCTCGTACTCTTAATTTTTCCTTTAAACTATAAACTTCAAGTTTATTAATATCATCTTCTGAACTTTCAACAATAATTTGGCTAGAAAAATCTGGATTTTGGATTGACAAATATTTATTGCTCATTTCATCAGGATAGTATGGCTTTGAATTTTTCCCTAAACGTTTCAAGCATTTACCATCAGTAGTAGCATATGTATTACCATCTGGAGAAACTTTGATTGCCAATACATCCATAGTATTATATTTTATCACTTCAATTTCAGTAAAAAGTGATGGTCTTGTTCTATCATATATGGATTCCATGATTCTTTGACAATCATATTTATTACATCCAGTTACTTCGCCATTATCTTCTACTCCAAAATACAAAATACCACCTTTTGTATTAGCAAACGCAATTAATTCATCAACTGCAAGTGAAATCCTCTCTTTCATATCTTTAGCTTTAATCCAAGATTTAAATTCAACAGTAATTGACTCTCCTGCTATCAAATCTTTTTTAAATTCTTCTAACATCAAAAAGAACACCTCCTTTGACAACTATTATTACCAATTATATCGAAATATATTTTTCTATTCAACTAGAATTATATTATACCAATATTATATCTATTGGCATTTAAAATAAAAATTCTTACATCAAATCATTTAATTACTCATTTAAATTAATTTGATGAACTTATCACTAAACTGTTACAACCTCATTAAATCTTTTTCAATATTACTGTAATTTCTAACACAACAAAAAACTCGTCATACCATTTTTTTGTTACGACGAGTAATATTAATATGTAATAAGCTACAATGAACTATATCTATTTTCTTGGTTTCATCTGTGGGAATAAGACCAAATATTAATTAGAATGTTTAATATTAAAAAAGTACTGATAATATCAATACTTTTTAAAATCAAAATAGTTCTATAGATTCACTCTTTTATAAATTTGATACTTTTTTGGAACCATTTTAAATATTGAAAATTTCTCATGCTTTCACATATTGTTGTTTAGAACTTTTAGGCTTATTAGGAATCGTTAATTTTAATTTACCTTCATCAATCAATGGTTGAATTATTGCAGACATAGTATATTGTCTGCTAAATCCAGTAAACTCTATTAATTCAGCCCTTGTTCTAGGTATTTTACAAAACTCAACTATCTCCTTATTAATATTTGTAGTTTCTGATTTATAGATATTATTCTTAAATGTTACAGTAAATTCACCATGATACACATTAAATATAGGTGCAGGTAAATTAGCTTCTTGAAACGCTTTGCGAATTGTTGGAATACCAGAATATCTATTCTCAGTAACATCCAATAGTTCTAACATGTTTGCTAGTGCTGCATTTCTCGTTTCTGGTCTTACCTTACCTAAAGAATCTATTGTAATTTTGCCATATAACCCACCACTACTTGCAATAACCATTCGATCACGATACATCTCTATTCGGATAGGAATATTTTCTGTATGTATGCTATAGTCTCGATGAACCAAAGCATTAAGAATAGCTTCACGAACAGCAATTAAAGGATATTCCGGTTTATCTATTCTTTGTCCAGCTCTATTGATAATTGTTTTTGTTCTACTATTTCTTCTTACAAAATCAACAGCATCATTAAGCATTTCTGATATTGAACCTGTTATTCTTTCATTATCAATGAATCGTTCTCCATCATCTCCTAATTCGCCAATTTCAGTACCAGGTACCACAACTGCAGTTATACATAACTGAGGAAAATATGCTTGTGGGTATTTTGAAAACGTTAAAACTCCCGCTATAGTCGGTATACCATCTTTAGTTACTGCCATTAATTCTAATATATCATCATCCGACACATTATTGGATAAATTCTTTCTTTCCTTTTTTACAGATTCCAAATATCCTTCTAATGTCTCAAGATTAAATAAACGTAATTTAGCATTTTCTACTACTCTAATATCATCTCTAATTCTTTTTCTAAAAGCATCATAACTATAGACTTCATATTCTGTCATAGGCTCATCAGAATCACCGACTCTTACATATGATCCTTTAACTCTACCTACACCCTTATAAAATACAGGTCTTTCAGAAATATCAACAGATGGTATTTCAGCAGAAACAACTAGTTTTCCATCTATTTCAGCAACAGTAAATAATGCTCTAACTAAAGGCTGCATTTGTTTACATTGTTCAGTAACTTTCTTTTGTAAATCTTGTGCATCATATACACCTACTACTTCATAATCATTACTCTCATCTATCCCAAAAATAATAATTCCACCATCATCCTGATTAGAAAAAGATGACAAAGTATCATACAATCTGGTAGGACATCCTTTATGGGCCGATTTTAATTCGATATTTTGTTTTTCGGTTTTTTGTTTTGTTATTTCAACAACTAAACTCTCTAATACCTCTTTTTGCATACAAAGCACCTCCTATATAACATATTTAACATTAAACTCAAAGGTTTGTCAACTAAATCATAAATTAAGTATTTTTTGTCAAGTAATCATTAGAGTTTGTCAACTAACATGAAAGTTTGTAAAGTAGTTAACAAGTTGTTAACAAACTATATTTTTATCATTCTTTTACCTTTCATATCTTAATATAATTATAATCATATATCCATTAATTAATTCTATTATTTGTCAAGTTTTTGATAATCTTTCATATCACTACTTGTCCTACTCCTTTTCTATAATTTTTTACACTATAGTAGGCCACTTCAAAAAAGATTACCACTAGTACCAATAGATATCTTTTATCAAAAATAAAAAAGCATATATTTTCTAACCTGTTTCAAATCTTTTTGTTATACAAGTTACAATATATGCTTTAAG
>JAXJVS010000036.1:0-1803 GCA_036308445.1 Bacilli bacterium
ACTCTACTCATCTTTTCTCTATCATATTCTTTTTCTTCTAATATACTTATTAATCTTAATACATCATCAAAATCTTCATTTTTTATTTCTCTTATCATTGTTGTTACCTCTTTTATATTAAGTAAACCATTCTTAATTCATCAACACACTTGACTTAAGAATGATTTTCTTTCACAGTCACTATCCATTATCATTTAAAGTTTATGAAGATACACTTATATTTTCTACATCAATAGCTTTATTTTATCATACATTTGATAATTTTGAAATATAGACACTAACAGTACTAGACTCTTCTACTTATTATTAAAACCAAAAAAAAGACTCACCTATCTAGTGAATCTTTTTCATGTCTAAATATGTTTTAAAGGGAGTTTTAACATTTCTTCTTACTACATCTATAATATAACTTGTCAATATGAAGTCAATGTGAACTTTTATAAACTTTACTGATATTTATTCAATAGATTCAATATAACCTTCTAAAGAATTATCTCCTACAACTCTAACTCTTGGCAAGGCTGCTAAATCAGCACCTTTAGTCACTTTTCCATATTGTGTTGTAAATGCACATATTATTTTTGTTTCCTTTACTGCTTGTCTAGCTGTATCAGTTATATCACCATAAGGATATGCAAAAGCTTCACTATTTTGTACAATCATCTGTGACTTCTTTAAATCATTAATAATCTCATCTTTACTCATAACACTTATAATACCACCATGTCCGATATTACCGCCACCTCTATGCATATTATAAGAATGAGATTGAAAAGATATATATTCACTAGCATATTCTTCGACTTTCTTTTCACCATTTTTTGAAGCAATCACAAATGAGGTTGCTGGTACTTTATACTTTTCTAATAAAGGTATACCATACTTTAAAAAACCCTTTTGACCATCATCAAAAGTTAATATAACACTCTTTTTAGGTAAAGATATTTCACCTTTCACATAAGATTCTAATTCTTTATAACTTGGAAAATAATAATTATTTTCTGTTAAATACTTTAATTGTTTTTCTAAATCAGTATCTAATATATAATTAACATTTAGTTTTTCAGGAACATCATCTTTTGTATAAACATAATGATACATCAATACAGGAATACCCGTAGTATTTTCTTCAAAATCCTGTACTACATGTACAACTCTTTCCTTTTTAACAGCCAAACCATTATATTCAATAGTATATATAATTTTATAATCCCCTACTTTAGACGTATCTACATTTCCAATAATTTCTACCTTATCACTCATATTACCTTCTACTCTATCTATCACATGACACCCAGATTCAATATAAGGATTATTAAGTTTTATATAAGTTTCATTATCACCATTTAAATTCATTACTATTCTATTAGGATCTACTACATGAACAGTTCTTTCTAATATCTGATCATGATATTCATATATAATTTTATATGTTCCTTCTTTTTGATTATCTAAATGACTAGTGATAATACAATTTTCAATATTTGTCCCTTCTTCTCTATATTCCTCATTCAAATAAATAGTTATCTCACTTTTACCATTTAGTTCCATTGTTTTTTCCCTTGTTAAGAAATATACTCCCATAATCAATATTACTAATAAAGATATAAGCAATATCTTTGCTTGTTTTTTTAATCTTAAGTTCTTTTTCATCATTTATCCTCTCCCATTAACTTAGGTAGTGTCAAAAATCAGCATCACTGATACAAACATCACTACCTTTATTTGTTTATATATAAACAATAAAATGATTATTGATTATATCTTTTTAATCATCTTTTTTCGTTTTATACTAAAAAAGAT
>JAXJVS010000037.1:0-18778 GCA_036308445.1 Bacilli bacterium
GATGTGTTAGAACCATCACTCATCATCATAGATATGCAATGAGAAAAATCTCACTAATAGGTGTTATAAAACATAACCTACCACTCATTAAAAGTCCCTTCACTTTTATTGCATAAAAATCCAGTTATATTTAATAACAATGACTACTAATATTCAAAAAGTCATCTTTTATTATGATATAACTTTAAACTTTGTCCATTTTTCTGACTTTAATCGTAGATAGAATACAACTGCTCTAATGCTCCAATCTAGACACATTGCTAATGCAATACCAATAACCCCTAGATTCATATACACTGCTAATATAATAGAAAATACAAATCTACCTAATACTGTAGAAGCAATAGAAACAATCATTGTAAACTTAACATCACCTGTAGCTCTTAAACCATTACTTAATGGACCAGAGAATGGGAAAGCAACAGTATTAAAGATATTATGAATTAAGACTAAGACAATAATTAAATCTATTGTCTGATCTGATAATGCATAGAACTTCATAATAAATGGTGTTAGCACAAAAATAAATACATTCCAGATAATAGAGAATACTAATGTCCATTTCATTAACTTCTTAAAATAATATTTAGCACTATCTATATCACCTGCTCCCATACATTGTCCTATAACAGTAATAAATATAGGCCCCATTGTTACACCTACTAAAGCTGCAAGTGACCAAATACTTTGCGCAACACCATTAGCTGCTATCTGATATGTACCAAACATTGCTACAACGCTACTTAGTGCTACTTTTACTAATTGAAATACTCCTTGTTCAATACCATTAGGTACTGCAATGTTTAATATACTTTTAAGTAATTTTACATCAAATTTTAATATCCATTCTTTAACATAATAAGTGATATTAGATTTCTTAAAGCATAATACTGTAATCACTACTGCCGAGAAAAGTCTTGCTAATAAAGAAGGATATGCAACACCAGCAACTCCTGCATGCAAAACAAACACGCCAATCATATTTCCTACTGCATTAATTATATTAGACACAATTGAAATATACATTGTAACCTTCGTTTTCCCCATACTACGATATAATGCTGCACCCGCATTATAAATTGCAATCGCTGGATATGAATATGCTGATATTCTTAAATATGTGATACAAGCATCCATAACACTATTTTCAACTTCTCCAAATAATAATTTTAATAATGATTCATTGAAAATTAATACCAATACAGCTATCACTATTGAAAAGATTGTAGAAAACATGAATAACTGGCTAGAAGATTTAACACTATTTTCTTTATCCTTTTTTCCTATATATTGACTAATAACAACTGCTCCACCAGAAGCTAAAGCTGTAAATAAATAGATAAATATAGTATTAAAACTATTGACTAAAGATACACCAGATACTGCTGATTCTCCAGCATAGCTAATTACAAATGTATCTACAATTCCTACTAGCATAACTAACAATTGTTCAAAGAACATAGGAACTATCATATTCTTTAAATCCTTATTACTAAACATCATATCACCCCTTACGACTAAGTATTATAAACCCCTAGTGTAACTCCAATTCAAGGGAATTATGATATATAATCATATAAAAATAATTATTAATTATTAGGATATTGTCCTTATAAACCTACCAATGAAGTACATAATATAAAATAAAAAGCTTCTTATTCATGAAATATCCCTAAATATTATTTACCATTTCTTAACTTTACAATTGATTTCTACCATGTTAGTATGTAAACCAATCGAGGGAGTAGTCTCACAAATAAAGTGTGATGTGATCAACAATCGCGAATATTTCAAATATTCTGGTCCATCTTAAAGACAAGACTCGTTAAAGAATATCTCTCTTTAACGGACTTGTCTTTTTGTTTGTTAAAGAGAAAAACAGGAGGATTTTGAATGTTTTATCAAAAAGATTATGAAAAAGTTTTAGAAGAATTAGAAACTTCTATTGATGGTTTATCCAATGATGAAGTCATTATTCGTCAAGAGAAATATGGTTTAAACAAGTTAGAAGAACAAGAAAATGAAAGTGCATTAAATATCTTTATAAGTCAGTTTAAAGATTTATTAGTTATTATTTTAATTGTTGCTGCTATTATATCAGGAATTAGCGGACAATTAGAAAGTACTATTGTTATTGTAGCTGTTATTATAGTTAATGCAATACTTGGAACAATACAAACATTAAAGGCACAAAAATCATTGGATAGCTTAAAGAAATTATCTATTCCAAAAGTTAAAGTGATACGTAATTCTCAATTATATGAAATTGATTCTACGCAGCTAACAATTGGAGATATTGTTGTATTAGATGCTGGTGATATTGTTAGCGGTGATGGACGTATCATTCAGTGTTCTTCTCTACAAATAAATGAAAGTGCGTTAACCGGTGAAGTTGATAGTGTTGATAAGATTACTAATGCCATTCAAAGTGATGTTGTTGTTGGAGATCGTAAAAATATGGCTTTCTCTTCAAGTTTAGTAACAAATGGAACTGGACGTTATGTTGTGACTGCTATTGGAATGGACACAGAAATCGGTAAAATCGCAACTATGTTAAATGAAGCTAAGGAGAGAAAAACACCATTACAAAAGAGTTTAGATGATTTTAGTGGTCAATTATCTATAGGTATTATGATTATCAGTGCTATAGTATTTGTATTAAACTTATTCTTAGCTAAGTTAACTATTATTGATTCTTTAATGATAGCAGTAGCATTAGCAGTTGCTGCTATTCCTGAAGCATTAAGTTCTATTGTAACGATTGTTTTATCTATGAGTACACAAAAAATGGTACAAGAAAATGCAATTATTAAAAATTTAAATTCTGTTGAAAGCTTAGGATGTGTTTCAGTTATTTGTAGTGATAAAACAGGAACATTAACGCAAAATAAGATGACTCCACAAACCATCTATATTTATGATCAAGTTTTAAATATAAATGACTTAAATAGTCATAACCATGATCATCAAGTTTTACTTAAGTCTTGTTTATTATGCAATAATGCTGTTGTTAATGATGAGCAAAGAATTGGTGATCCTACGGAATTAGCTTTAATAGATTTAGTTCATGAACATACAAAAAATGACGAAAGATTTAAAAATACAGCAGTAAGAGTATCAGAATTACCATTTGATAGTGATAGAAAATTAATGACTATCTCTTCTTTAAATCATATTTATACTAAAGGAGCTCCTGATGTTATCTTACAAAGATGTAATACCATCTTAATTAATGGCAAAAAAGTAACTATTACAAAAGAACATATTGAAACAGTAAAACAAAAAAATGAAGAATATGCTAATAATGGTTTACGTGTATTAGGATTTGCCTATAAAGATTATTCAGGTACTCAGATTTCTTTAGAAGATGAAAACCATTTAACATTCATTGGTTTAGTATCATTAATGGACCCTCCAAGAGCTGAAAGTCAAGATGCTGTTGAAAAATGCAAAATAGCTGGTATCAAACCAATTATGATTACTGGAGATCATGTTGTTACTGCCCGAAGTATTGCTAAAAAAATTGGTATTTTTGAAGAAGGAGATTTATGTTTAGAAGGTAGTGCATTAGCTGCTATGAGCGAAGAAGAACTAGATAAAAAATTACCACATATCAGTGTCTATGCTCGTGTTGCTCCTGAACATAAAATCAGAATAGTCAAAGCATGGCAAAAACGTGGTGATATAGTCGCAATGACTGGTGATGGTGTAAACGATGCTCCTGCGCTTAAACAAAGTGATATTGGAGTTGCAATGGGAATTACTGGTACTGAAGTCTCTAAAGATGCTGCTAATATGATTTTAACAGATGATAACTTCTCTACTATCGTGAAAGCCGTAATTACTGGTAGAAACGTATATAGGAATATTAAAAATTCTATTCGTTATTTATTATCTGGTAACTTTGCTGGTATCTTGTGTGTATTATCTTGTTCTATCTTGATGTTACCTACACCTTTCTATCCTGTTCATTTATTATTTATGAACTTAATTACTGATTCATTACCAGCAATTGCTATTGGAATGGAAGCAAGTAGAAATGATGTTTTAAAAGAAAAACCTAGAAGCTCTAATGATTCTATTTTAAATAAACCTGCGTTTATTCAAATAGGATTTGAAGGTATTGTTATTGCTATAAGTACAATGATAGCATTTATGATAGGATTAAAAGTCAATACATTAAATGCTTCTACTATGGCATTTGCAACTATCTGTTTAGCAAGATTATTACATGGTTTTAATTGTAGAGGGGAACAAAAGATCTATAAATTAGGATTCTTCTCAAATAAATCTAGTATATGGGCATTTGTTATTGGATTTACTTTATTACACATTATCCTATTTGTTCCATTTATGCATGAATTATTCATGATAGAACCATTATCATTACAACAATTATTAACAATTTATCTTTTATCCTTATTACCTACATTTATCATTCAATTATCTAAAAAGTAAGAAAAAGATGGAATCTTTTGATTCCATCTTTACAACAATATAATATAAATCAATGTCACACATAAACCAAGACATACAAGAAGTAAACCTAAAGACATAGATCTTACAAGAATATAACGATCTTCATTTAATTCTTCATACTTCATAGCAAGAGTATGCTGATGATTAATATTTGTAGGATTATTTTTCTTATATGTTCTATTTGCTAATGATTGCCAGGCATTCATCCATTTACCAATCTTTTCCGTGAACATATTACCTTCAGTCAATCTATGAGGAATTGGACTATCTTTATACAATGTCTTTCTTAAAACATATGCAATAGTATCTATAGCGCTATCAAAGATTCTACATATAAATCTTGAAATGATAGGAAGGAATCCTAACAAAATTGGTCTATAGATTAAGTTTTCCATATCTAACCAAACTGGCCATTTATTTACATATTCATTATCTTTCATTAAGAATTTTCTAATAAAGAAGAAGTAAACTATAACACCAATGACAATAGAGATAAATCCACCACTTAAATTTGTTAAATTAAAATAATGTACTTCATGTCCATGTCCTTCAAAATGCATAAAACTTTCACCTAGAGCTGCAACTTTATCCATAATCTGATGTGGGAATAATCCCCAAACCAATAGAATCAAAGCACTCACACCTAATGCAAAAGTACTTTCTACATTCATATATTTCTTATTATTATCATATTTTTCCTGAAGTACTGAATCGCTATTTGTTTCCACAAAAATAGCAACAAAGATTTTTGTCATATATGCTAATGTTAAACCACCACTGAATAAGAATATCCATTCAATAACAGTCATTAACATCCCACCACCAAATTCAACAATACTTTCATGTAATAATGTTTTTGAAATATAGCCACTAAACATTGGAATACCAGCAATAGCTAATGCTCCAATCAAGAAAATCACTTTCAATAGATTCTTATTCTTACCAAAACCACGAATCTTATTTAAATTTAAAGCGTGAGTATTCATGAAGATCACTCCGGCAGCCATAAATAAGACAAGTTTTATCAAAGAGTGATTAATCATATGTAAGAATGTTCCATGAACAGCTAAAGCATTATCATGAGCAAGTAAGCACTGCATACCAATACCAATCATAATAAAACCAATCTGTGACATAGATGAACATGCCAAAGTTCTTTTTAAATCAACAGAGAATACCGCAAGTAATGCTCCACCAAACATTGTAATAGTACCCAAGATTAAAATTAGCATTCCCCAAGTAGCATCATGTAAGAATAAATGACTTGTAATCACTAAAATACCAAAAATACCTGTTTTTGTTAAGATACCAGATAATAATGCAGAAGCTGGTGCTGGAGCAACTGGATGAGCCTTTGGTAACCAAATATGTAATGGGAAAGCTCCAGCTTTTGCACCAAAGCCAACCAACATACAAATACCTGCAATATAAATCAATGTTTTATCTTCTAAAACACTTGCTAATGGAAGAAGTTCAGATATAGTTAATGTTCCTAATTCATGATAAAGCATGAACAATCCCATTAACATTACTAATCCACCAATAATCGCAACTGCTAAGTATGTAATAGCTGCTCTTAGTGATTCTTGATTTTCTTCTTGAGCAACCCATACATATGATGTAAATGACATCATTTCAAAAAAGATAAATGTTGTATATAAATCACTTGATAAAAATACACCCATTGTTGCTCCTAATGTCAACAATAAGAATAAATAGAAACGGTTTCTATTCTCATGATGAGTAAAATACTCTCTTGATAAGATTGTTGTCATCATCCACATTAACGCTGCAATAGAACCATATACATCTCTAAAACCATCCAATGTAAAATGAAGACCAAAGCCACAAATATCTTTCAATTCACAAGAAAGATTTCCTTGCATTGCAGCATATATCATCAATATAAATTCAGAAATAGCTACAAAATCTGCAAGATAATCTCTTACTTTTTCATTTTTTAAACCAACAATCCATGTTAATAATGCACCAATAATTGGATAGAACACTAGGATTGCTAATAAATAATTATTCATCTTCATATTCCTCCTTTTATAATACTGATACAATTTCAATTAACATATCTACAAGTGGTTGTGAATGTAAACCAAACACAAACATTGCTACAATAAATAAACATAATGGTAAAAGCATTTTCCATCCAGGATCGCTGAATCCTTCAACTTTCTGATAATCAAAACCCTTTCCTGGGAAGAAAGCTCTAACGCTAATAGTTACCATATAGATAACCGTTAATAATGCAGATATCAATAGTGCAACAACTCCAATATATCCTAAGATTGTACCACTCTCTATAGCTCCACTTGCTAAATACCATTTAGAAATAAAACCACATAATCCAGGAACACCCATTAATGCAAATGCTGATATTGTGAAAATAATAAATGTTATCGGCATCTTTCTTCCTAATCCATCTAATTCATGAATATAATTTTTATGTGTTTTATGCATAATAGAACCAGCACAGAAGAAGGAAGTAATCTTCATCACTGCATGAAATATCATATGAGTTAGTGCTCCTAATAATCCTGCTGGAGTCATTAAGACACAACCAAATAAAATATAAGATAAATTACTTACAGTTGACCAAGCTAAACGACGTTTAATATGCGTTTCTTTCACTGCTCTACTACATCCATATACAATTGTAAAGATAACTAAACACAAAATAACATTCTGGGCCCAGCTGCCTTTTAATAATTCTGTACCAAAACTAAAGTATGTTACACGAATACAAGCAAATGCCCCAGCTTTGACAACAGCAACTGCATGCAATAATGCTGTTACAGGAGTTGGTGCAACACCAGCTGTTGGTAACCATGAAGAGAATGGACACATTGCAGCTTTTACACTGAAACCACAGAAACATAAGAAATAAATGAAGATTAATAAATCTTTTTTATCTCCTAATGCAAGTAAATTTAATACCCCACCAGCAGTAAAATCTGGTGAAGAACCATAAATCAGAATAAAGACAACACCAATAAATGCAAAAGCAGCTCCACCTAAAGAATAATATAAATATTTACGTGTTGCATGAATGGCATCTTTTGATAATGAATGAATAATCAAAGGTAATGTCACTAAAGTTAACATTTCATAGAAGATATACATTGTTAATATATCTTTTGCTAAAGCAATAGCTAAAGTAACACCATAAGTCATTGTATAAAAAGTAAAAAATGTTTTTTGATGATTTTCATGTTCCATGTATTCAAAAGCATAAAGAGTAGCTAATGGCCATAATAATGACACTATACCAACAAAAACACTACCAACACCATCCAAATCAAAACCTACTTTTAAGTTTCCAGCAAAACTAAACAAAATAAATAAATCATCAGGACGATTCAATATTAACATTACTGCAACCACAGAAGTCAAAAGAATAACGCTTTCAATATAAATCATCATTTGTTTTCTATTTTTAAAAGGTATAAAAAGAATTGCAATACCTAATATAATAGGAATAAATATAGCTATAGGCATAAATATTTCGTTCATTATACTTCCTCCTTCCTAAAATAATATAGATACTATACTGTTAAAAAAATCAACTACAGGTCCAGGGAATACACCTAAAATAAAAGTTAATGCTGCAAATATAGCTAATGGAATCCACATAGCTTTTGGTGCTTCTTCACCTTTTTCAATAACAGCATCTTTTCCAGGGAAGAAACCTATAACAGTAATCTCTAATAGATATCCAGCAGTAAGTAAAGCACTGATTAATAAAATGATTGGACCAACATAACTTAATATTCCAATATCAGCATTCAAAGCCCCTTGAGCTAAATACCATTTACTAATAAATCCACTTGTTGGTGGAATACCAATTAATCCTAATGATAGAATAGTAAAACACCATAAAGTTATTGGCATAGATTTACCAATTCCTTTTAATTCTTCAACTCTAGTCTTATGACATTTAAAAATAAATATGCCAGCAGTTAGGAATAATCCACATTTAATAAATACATGGAATAAAGTATGTAATAAACCACCAGTTAAACCATCAGAAGTTAAAACAGATAAACCAAATAAAACATAAGATACCTGACTAACTGAAGAATAAGCTAAACGTTTCTTTAATATAGGTTCTTTATAAGCTAATAAACTTCCCATAAAGACAGTCAACAATGTTAATACCATCCAAACATTATGAACCCATGTTCCAACAATAAAAGAAGGACCAACAATATAATAAACAACTCGAATAATTGCTAGAACTCCACACTTAACAACAATACTTGATAATAACGCTGAAGCAGGTGAAGGAGCAACTGGATGGGCTGCTGGTAACCATGCATGAAGTGGGAACATACCAGCTTTTGCACCAAAACCAATTAACATGCACATAATCGCAATTAATACTAAAGTCTTACTTTGAGTAGCCATCGCTACATTTAAAGTTCCTCCAACAGTAAATGTAAGAGAAGAAGTAAACTTAGATAGTACAAAGATACCAAATAAACCTAAATAAGCACCAGCCATTGAATATAATAAATATTTCAATGAAGCCATAATAGATTCATGAGAACCATTATGTAAGACAAAAGGCATACTTGTTAATGTCATTAATTCATAGAATAAATATAATGTTATTAAGTTACCTGCAAAATCTAAAGCAACTAATACTCCATAAACCATTAAGAAGAAACCAAAAAAACGTTTTTCTTCTTTTTCATGCTTCATATATACACATGAATAAATACCTACTAATACAAAAACAATACTTACAAAAGTCACAAATAAGAAACTGATCTTATCAACCTGAAAATAGATAGGAATATCTTTCATAAGATAGAATAATGTACAAGATAAACCATCCTGACTTGCAACATATACAGCACTTATTGCTGAAATAAGAATAGTTAATAACATTAAACCATGTAATGGTTTTAATTGTTTATCATTTTTATTTTCATAATCATTATTCTTTTTTAAATGTTCTTTAAAAGAAGAAATCAAAAGTCCTAAACCAACTATCATTGGTAGAAATATAGGCATTAAAATCATATATTCCACCTCCTCTACATAAACATTGATAGACCAGCTTCAATAAGTTCAACAATATGACCAGAAGCTAGACCTAATGTTAAGTTAATTATAATAAAGATAACTAATGCAACTGATTTTAAAGGTGCATCCTTAAAAGTTAAATGTGTATAATTCTTTTCTGTTTCTTCTTCTTTACTAATAGGAGTATAGATACGAATAACAGTCTTTAAAAAATATACAGTATTTAAAATTGTAGAAATCGCTAATGCAATTAAAGTAATATACATCTTATAATGATTTTCTATAGCTGCTGTTGCAAATAAAACCTTAGAAATAAATCCTGATAACAATGGGAAGCCTACCATCGATAAAGCACCAACAGTAAAAGCTACTCCAGCCATTTTATTACGATAAGCAGCACCAGTTAAATTTTTAAATTTATATTTACCATTAGATACATCAGTAAGCCCCGAAGCAGCTACAAATAATAATGATTTTGTTGCAGCATGAGATAAGATATGATAAATACTTGCAACTACCCCTGCAGTTGTTCCAAGACCAAGACCCATATAAATATATCCAATCTGAGCAACTGAAGAATAAGCAATCATACGACGAACACTATCTTCACTAATAGCATCAATTGATCCCATAATCATCCCAATAATACCAAAGATAAACAAAATATTAATAACTTTACTATCACAGATAACATCAAAGCCAATAACACGATAAAAAATCTTAATAAGCAAGAAAATATATCCTTTAGATACTAATGATGAAAGAATAGATGAACTTGATAAAGTTGAATATCCATATGCATCAGGCATCCAGGAATGGAAAGGAAATAACCCACTCTTAATTCCAAGTCCAACTGACATTAAACAGATAGAAACTAATAAAGGAATATGATATTGACCATTTTGAGCTAAAACAGCTACAGCTTGCTGAATATTACTCATTAATAAATGTCCAGTTAAATCATATAAGAAAATAATTCCTAATAATAAACATCCTGAACCAAGTAAACTCATAATCATATAACGAGTAGCCGCCTCAATAGTACGACCAATCTGTCTAATCATAATTAAACCACAAGCAGAAATAGTATTAATTTCTACAAATACATAAGCAGTAAAAATATCATTAGTATAGATTAAAGCAATCAAAGAACTTAACAATAAATTGACCATAACATAATATAAATTATGTTTTGTCCCTTCAATTTCTTTATCTCTTTCTTTTGTTCCACTAATTACACATAAAAACATAATAATACAAAAGAATACAGCCATAAAAGACTCTAAAACTCCAACACGAATCTCATTCCCCCAAGGAGCAGGAAAATGTCCCATCATGTATGTATAACTTGTATTATGAGTGAAACAGAACATAAATACTGCTAGATTCATCAATCCAACTAATGTAATTAAACCTAAATTCACAATTTTTGCTTTTTTACCACTTAAAACTGTAGATATAGGTCCACAGAATAAAGTCATGATAATGGTAAAGAACGGAAAATTTTGTACAAAAGCCATCTATCTTCCCTCCTTTTTTAAAGCTGTAGATATTTCATCCAAATCTAACGTATGATAACGCTGATATAGACGAACTGTTAAAGATAACATTAAAGCTGTTACTGATACAGATACAACAATACCTGTAAGTACTAAGCCACTAGGAATGGGATTAATATAAGCTTCAACACTTTGAACACCATTTGTTACAATAGGTGCTCCTCTACCTTCGATATAACCTTTTAAAGCTAAGAATAAGTACATGGCAGTATCCATGATATTTAAACCTATTATTTTTTTAATTAAATTCTTTTGAAGAAGCAAATTAGAAAAACCAATACCAAATAAAAGCATCGCAACAGCTTCCCCATAATTATTCATTAAGTTAGCGAAATTCATTTTAGTATCCTCCTCTTCTAAACATAACATAGAAAGTATACATAGTTCCCGCAACAACAACACCTACACATATATTTAAAATTAAAATCAATCCACTACTCATTAATGCTCCAGGTGTTCCTAAAGAAATAATACTTTCAATATGATTTGCTCCAGTATAGAAAGAATATGTTTTTGATAAACTATAACAAGCTAAAGCACAAACACTTAAAACTTTATATGTCTTTTCATTAAAGAAACGTCTAATTTTCTTATAATCAAAAGCATTCAAATAAAGAATTAAACCAGCACCAATAATAGCTCCTCCAGAGAAACCACCCCCTGGTCCTAAATGTCCAGCTAAAATAACATAAATTCCAAAAATAATAATAGGAGGAACTAAGACTTTAGCAACTGTTTGTAAGATAACATCACTCTTAGGTTCATAAAAACGATCATCATCAATCTTTTTATCATTTCTAAGTAAAATCAAAACAGTACAAGTTGCAATAAATAACACATGTGATTCCCCTAAAGTATCGAAAGCACGATAATCTAAAATCATCCCTGTAACAATATTAACTGCGCCAGTCTCCTGTAAACCTCTTTCAATATATCTTTGAGCTACTCCATTATTTACTGGATTTGCAGCATTACCAAAAGTAGGCAAATAAGAAACTGCAACCAATAACATACATACTAATACAATACAGAAAATAACACTAAATACTTTATATGACTTATTAAATAATTGAAGACCAAAATTATGTTTCATATCATAAACATCTAACATCATCTGATCTCGTTCTTTCTTTCTCTCTTGTTTAATTTCATCACTTTCTTTAAATTCTTTCTGTGGTTTCATTTCCACTTTATCAACAAAAGGATCAGCAGTTCCATAAAACCACTGTTTAAAACGATAGGAGAAAGTCTTTTTATATTTATCTTCAGATACTTTTTTACTCATCTTCTGCTTCCTCCTTCTTTTCCAATGCAATCATTGCCCCAATTTTCTTTAAAGTCGCAAAGAATAATAAACTTGTAATACCTGCTCCTACTGCTGCTTCAGTAATGGCTAAGTCTGGTGACTCTAATAAAACCCAGATAATAGACATAATTAAACTATAAGACATAAAAATAAGAACAGAGTTTAATAAGTTTTTCGATAAACTAACTGCTATTGCACATACGACAAGAAAAGCTAATAAAATATAAGTAAATACTCCCATCTTATTTCTCCTCCTTATCTAAATCTTCTAATTCCACTCTTTGATAATGTCCTTCTTCTTCATTCGTAACAACTTCTACACGAGAAATAAGATGTGAAGATGTTGGTGAAGAAAACCATAAGAAACATACAACTAAGAATAACTTTAATGAAGTAAAATTAAAACCACTAATAATAATAACTCCCAATAAACAAGCAGCAATTCCTAAAGTATCACCCATCGCAGCAGCATGCATACGATTTAAAACATACTTAAAACGATATACCCCAAAAATTTCTACAATAAACATAAGAAGACCAACAATAATCAAAGCTGCACCAACAAGAAAACGAATCCAAGCTAAAACCTCCATTATTTCTCCTCCTTCTGTTTCTTTTCTAAATAAACTCCAGTATATACCTTTGTACCAACAATAACTGCTAAAAAACTAATCATTGCATAAATGATACAAATATCAGCTAAGAATCCTTCATTCATCTTAACAGCAAGAGTTCCAATAATCACCATAACCATAGTTCCTAACATATTAACAGCAACTAATCTATCTGCCACCTTTGGTCCTAAAATAGAACGAATTAAACAAAGAACAGAAAGAATTGCAAGAATAATCAATACAACTGTCATAAACACATCAGTAACACTATGAAGTGTCTCAAATTCAACAAACATCTTTCCATCCTCCTTAATTCTTTAACCATAAATCTTCAATTTCAGTTAAAAGCTTTACAAAAATAGAATCATCCATTCCATAAGCAAGACTCTTATCAAGACAATGAACTACATACTCATTATCTTCTAAAGTGACTGTAATAGTCCCTGGGGTTAGAGTAATAGAATTTGCAAGTAATGTTTTAGCAGTTGAAGTTTTTAAATTCGTAGTAAAATGTACTAAAATAGGCTCTACAACTTCTTCCTCAGACACAATTAATTTTAAAGCTATAATATTTGCTTTAACAATTTCCCAAATAACAACTCCTAAATATTTTAAGAGCTTAAAGAAAGTTAAATATAATTTCTTTTCTTTTTCTAGACTATAATCCATATTTTTACAAACAAACGCAAAAATAGCAGCTGCAACAATAAGACCAATCAAAAATATCTCTAACGTTAAGCTACCATTAAAAATTATCCACAAAAATAAATATAATAGATACACACAAGTCCCCTCCTTCTCATAAAAACGCTTACATATCTTTATAATACCCTTTATTTTAAATAGTCAAGAAACGACAATCATAAATTAAAAAAAATCCTTAAATTCAATAAAAAAAACACTTTAGATTCAATCTAAAGCGTTTCAAAATCCTGACCCATCTCTTTTAAATAATCATAAACTTTAATACTCTGTGGACACATTCTTGTACATGCCCCACAGCTAATACATTGAGATGGCAATTTTAAAGGATTTTCTCCCTTAAGTCTTGCAAGTCGCCAAGTACCACCCAATTTATACTCATTATATAATTTAAGTAAATAAGGAATATCTAAACCCTTAGGACAATGATGCACACAATATCTACAACCTGTACAAACAACACCTATTTGACTTTGCGTTTTTTCACAAGATATGCGAATAGCTTCTAAATGTTCTTTAGTCAATGGTGTATCATCACTAAATGTCTTTATATTTTCTATAGCAACATCTAAGTTAGACATACCACTTAATGTCACACATACATTTTCTAAGTCCCTTACAAAACGTAGTGCCCAAGAAGCATAAGACATATTTTTATCTACTGCTTTTAACACTTGTCCAGCTTCTTCATTTAAATTCACTAACATTCCACCATGAATTGGTTCCATAACCATAACTGGAATTTGATGCTCAGTTAAAATTTCATACTGTTCCTTTGCAGTCCCGTAATACCAGTCATAGTAATTTAATTGAATCTGAACAAAATCAAATTGATAGTTTTCAACAATCTCTCTTAAAACATCAGGTTTCCCATGAAAAGAAAAACCTAAATACTTAATAATCCCCTTTTCCTTTAATTCTTTAAAATATTCTATACAGCCACAGCCTAATACTCTTTTATAATTATTATCAGCTAAACCATGTAATAAATAAAAGTCAATATAATCTACATTCATTCTCTTTAATTGATCTGCAAATTGTGCTTTATAATCAGGATTTGCAGAAATCTTAAACTTATCTGCAATATAATAACTTTCTCGAGGATATTTAGATAAAGCTTTTCCTAAGAATACTTCTGATTCCCCTTCATGATAAATATAAGCTGTATCATAATAGTTAATCCCTGCTTCATAAACATAATCAATAATTTCTTGAGCTTTTTCATAATCAATAGCTTGACTACCTTCTTCTAATAATGGTAATCTCATCATCCCCATTCCTAGAGATGATAACTCAACATCTTTAAACTTTTTATATTTCATTTCCTTCACTCCTTATTTCGATTATATCATTTCTAATCAATGAAAAAAAATAATAAATACATAATTTGTAAAAATATATTA
This sequence comes from Bacilli bacterium, assembly GCA_036308445.1. Taxonomy (GTDB): domain Bacteria; phylum Bacillota_I; class Bacilli_A; order Erysipelotrichales; family Coprobacillaceae; genus MGBC113645. The sequence goes on from JAXJVS010000037.1 coordinate 15,107, forward strand.
TACCTTATAATAAACATACAAAAGGAGGTGTGAGATGAATCAAACTATATTATTAATTGGCATTGTCATTGTTATTTGTGTTCTTTTACACCATTGGATAGAAAAATTACCTGTGCCTTCATTACTTATCTTTTTAGGTTTGGGAATGATGTTTGGTGAGAATGGAGTCTTAAAAATTTCTTTTGATAATTATGTCATTTCTGAAATGATCTGTTCTACATGTTTAATCTTTATTATTTATTATGGTGGTTTTGGAATTAATCTTAAAGCTGCAAAAAAAGTCATTCAACCATCAATTTTTCTATCCACTCTAGGTGTTGCATTAACTGCATCTATTGTAGGATTATTTACTTATTTTATTTTTGATATTTCTTTATTAGAAGGGATGTTAATTGGTTCTGTCATTGCTTCAACTGATGCTGCTAGTGTCTTTAGTGTGTTAAAATCTCAAAAACTAAGCTTAAAATATCACACTGACTCCCTTTTAGAGCTAGAATCAGGTTCAAATGATCCTATTTCTTATATGTTAACTGTTGTTTTAACTGCATTATTACTAGGTCAGAATATTTCTATACCATTTATGCTTATTTCTCAAATTATATTAGGTATTATTAGTGGAATTCTTATTGGAAAAATAACAGTTTATTTACTTAATCGTTTAACAACACAATTGAATCAAGCAACAACTATATTGGTTGTAGCTGCTGTTTTAATAGCATATGCTTTACCTACTATGATTAATGGCAATGGATATCTTTCTGTGTATCTATGTGGTATTATCATGGGAAATTCAGAAATTCCAGAAAAAAGAAGTCAAGTTCACTTCTTTGATACACTCACTGGTATTGCGCAAATGATGATTTTCTTTTTATTAGGATTATTAGTTACACCTTCGGCTTTGCCAGAAGTCTTTATTCCTTCCCTCATCATCATGCTATTTTTAACTTTTATTGCAAGACCACTAGCTGTATCAGTTATACTATTACCTTTTAAAGCTAAAATTGAACAGCTATTATTAGTTTCATGGTCAGGTCTTCGTGGAGTTGCATCCATTGTATTTGCGATATATGTTGTAACACATGAGATTATTCTCCCATTTCATATATTTAATCTGGTTTTTTGTATCGTACTAATGTCTATTGCTTTTCAAGGTACTGGTCTACCATTAGTAGCTAAAAAAGTAAAGATGATTGACGAACATGCAAATATCAAAAAAACATTTAATGACTATCAAGAAAATAGTTCAATAAATTTCTTGAAAATTCATGTTGAAAAAAACGATTCTTGGGAAAATCAATATATTAAAGACTTAGTACTACCGAAAAATTTACTCATTGCTTTAATTATCAGAAACAAACATGATTTGATTGTTCCTGCTGGTGATACGCTTATAAAACAAGGAGATTTACTAGTCCTTGCTGGTCATGAATTCGATGATCGTAAAAGTCTAATGCTTAATGAAATCACAATAGGTGAAAATCATAAATGGAAACAAAAAACATTAAGTGAAATTTCTATTGATAAAGGTACTCTTATTGTTATGTTAGAAAGAAATAATCAGACAATTGTACCTTCAGGAGATACAATAATACTAGAAAACGATACTTTAGTTATCGCTAAATTTTAAAAGCAGGTTGGTTTTCACAAACCATACCTGCTTTTATTGTTTAATATCCTTTTTAATACCAAATTCTTGTGGTAAAAATCTTGGACAAACATTTTCACTTGATACTATGACCGAAGAGGCTAATTGAGTACCAATTTCTACTGAATCTTCTAATGTTTTACCATAAGTAAGACCAATTGCTACTCCTGAACAGAAAGCATCACCAGCACCTGTTGTATCATTGACATGAACTTTCTTAGCTGGACAAATTCCACTATGACCTTGGTTATCAGCATATACACAACCCTTTGACCCCATAGTTACTACTATGGCTGGTATGTTTGCTAATTTTATCTTTTCTTCTATTATTTTTCGTAACTGTTTAGGACTTGTCTTACTATAATCTTCATTGAATAACATTCCTGCTTCCAATTCATTACAAATAAAACAATCATATTTCTTTAATAAATCTCTTCTTTCTAAAGCAATACTCATATTTGAAACAATAGAGAAAACTTTCTTATTATATTTTTCAGCTAATTCAAAAACTTTCTTAACAATTTCTTTATTCATATCTGCTTCTAATACTACAGAATCACATTGACCAATAATCTCATCACCTTTTTCTTCCAATAAATCCAAAATAGGCATAAGATTAGGTCTTTGAGAAATCGAACCAGCTACATCTCCATTCTCATTGAATACTGCTAACCAAGTTCCCATTCCATTAGGTACTTTTAAAATATAATCAGTATTAACTTTATGATTCTTTAATCTTTTAATAACATCTTCTCCTAAAGCAGATTCATCGACAATACTGACAAATGTTGGACGAAGTTCAATATTAGCAATATCCTCTACTACATTACGACTTACACCACCATGAATATATTTAATAGTACCCGCATTTCTACCATCAGGTATATAAGCATCTAAAGGAAAACCCTTAATATCCACAAATATTGCACCTATGACTACAATTCCCATTTTCTTTTCCACCTTTCAACAAATTTCATCTTATTATAACATAATTCAATCATAAATAAAAAGACCTCAATATAAATGAAAGTCTTCTTCTAAACAATGAATTATCTTTATTTTTTTACTCTATGCTCACCTTTATTAGCACTTCTAAATCCAAACTCGGTACCATTGAGCAATCTATGTATATTTTCTTTATGCTTATATAATATGACTACACTAGCAATAACTAGTATTGCAGCAGCAATCAGATTATGATGAATGACTGCAGTATAAACAGGAACTAATATAATAGTTGAGAAAGTTCCACTTACAATATAATCTGTAATTAAAGTAACCAATACAATAATTATCACAATAGCAATCGCAAATTTCCAATCTAACGCAATTGTCATACCAATATAAGAAGCAAAACCTTTTCCCCCTTTAAAATTCAAATAAAAAGGAAAAATATGACCTATAATACAAGATACACCTGCTACTTCTTTAACATATTGCAAATCAGGAAAAATATATTTCAATAACATGACTGCAACAATAGCTTTCAATATATCATGTAATCCCACAATTATACCTGCTTTCCATCCTAATAAAGCCATAGTATTAGAAGCTCCTAAATTTTTTGAACCCATCTTTTTCAGTTCAACACCATTTAACTTTCCTAAATAATAAGACATACTTGAACTACCAATCAAGTAGGCAACAACAATAACAATAATATACTTCATTTTCATTCCCCTTTAATCTTTGCCCAAAACTCAATATATCATAATTCAACTCATATTCCTATACAGAAATATCAAATTTTTGTCAAAAAAGACTAGCAAACTAGTCTTTCATAAATAAATCAATATTAATAAACTTTTGTCTAGCTATCTTTACCATTTCATGTGAAAGATCAATCCTGTAACCTTAGCCTTTCTTTGAAGATAATCAGGAAACAGTACACCAGTACCACAAGCTACATCTAACACTGAAGTATTTTCTTTAACTTTAGAATTATCTCATATTTTATTAATAATCTCATCGTTTCTAACCATATCATCATCCCACCACGATGCACAATGATCAAAAAATAATTCTAC
>JAXJVS010000038.1:0-15576 GCA_036308445.1 Bacilli bacterium
AAAATGAGAACTAGTATAATTATCTTCTTCTTTCAAAATATGTGGTTGAATATTTAAAACTTCTTCAACTCTTTTATAACTAGCACTTGCTTTATTAAAAATCTGAATAACACTCGCAAAGGCAAACATTGATAATAATATCTGATTCATATAATTAACCAATGCTACTACTTCACCTTGAGATAAACTACCTATATTTACTCTTATCCCACCAACATATAAAATAAGAATAATAGCTATATTCACAATTGTATTTGTAATAGGATTAAGTAGTGCAGATAATCTTCCTACATGAATTTGCATATCTTTTTGTATGTGAGTCATTTCTTCAAATCTATGTTTTTCTTCATTTTGTCTAGAAAAAGCTCTTATAACTCTCATACCTGTCAAGTTTTCTCTACATATTAAAGAAACTCTATCTAATGTCTTCTGTATTTTTATATACAAAGGGGTAGATTTAGATATTACAAAATAAATACAGAATCCAAGTATTGGTGCTGTAATTACAAAAATCATAGCCATTTTAACATCAATATGAAAAGCCATTACTAATGAACCTATAATCAAAAACGGTGAACGTGAAACTAAACGAATCGTCATTGCTAATGCTAATTGTAATTGTACAACATCATTACTCATTCTAGTAATTAATGAAGGCGCTCCTATTTTATCAATATCTTTCCAATCATAATTATTAATTGCTTCATACATATCATTTCTAATTAATGTACCAAAACTTTGAGAAGTATAAGAAGCAAAATATTGACATACTAAAGCACAACCATAACCTACAAACGTAAAGATAAACAATAAAATCCCCATCTTCCAGATGTAATTTATATCATTATAAGCAATACCCTGATCAATAATATCTGCCACAACTAATGGTACAAGAAGCTCAAAAAAAGCTTCTGTCATCTTAAAAATAAAACCAATAACTGCTTGTCTACGATAGGGTTTTACATATTTATACCAAAGCATAATTTTCCCTTCTTTCCCAAAACATTATAGTGAAAACCCAATATAAAAACAAGACCATTAAAAGTCTTGTTATGCTACAATATTTATAGATTTAGGTAGTACTGTAATTTCATATTTATCACATTTTAATTCATCACCATCTAAATTACAGCTATATTCACAATCTACATATAAATGTTTAACATCAAAATAATGAACATCTTTTCTACCAGCTAATTTATTCATTACTAACAACAATAACAAATAGGGTATCTTCCATCTAGGAATACCATCTACGACACATAAGTTTAACATACCATCATCTATAATACCTTTAGGAGTAATCATGAATCCACCACCATAATACTTTCCATTATTAATAGTACATAAAAGCATCTTATCATCAAAATATACTTGATTTTCATCGTATATCTTAATATGTCTATTGTTATATGTTAAAATATTTTTTATAATTCCTAAAACATAATCAGGAATAAAAGGTATACTAAAACCAACATGTACACCATTCGCAATAACACTATCAATACCAAAACAACATGAATTAATATAATAACGATCATTCATCTTAGCACAATCAACTTTAATAGCTTCTTTAGTTAAAGATTGTTCTAATACTTTTCGAGAATCTTTCTCATTATTTAAATAACGATGAAAATCATTACCTGTACCATATGGAATAACAACTAATTCATTATCAGTATTTACCATTCCTTGAATAACTTTATTTAATAATCCATCTCCACCTACTGAATAAACTCGATACTTTTCATTTCTAAACTGCTTAGATGCTTCCATTGCATGATTCTCATCTTGAGTAAAGATAATCTCATAATCATAATCTTTCATAACATCCTTTATAACCTCTTTAAAAGGATGATCTTTTACAGATCCATTCAAAATAAATATATGCTTCATTTTAACTCCTCACTGCGACAGTTACATATCTAACCATCTCAAAACTTTCATTTTTGCCTACTTTACATTGTTTTTCTACATTATAACCTATATTTTTTAATTCTTCATCCATTTTTATAGTAGAAACTAAAATTAGTTTTTTAGTAAATTTATAGGTTGATTTCAATAATGCTATTTGTTCATCAAAAGTAATTTTAGAATATAATCCATAAGGAATATCTAATATACATACATCATATAATTCTTTGATCATATGCATATCCTTCTTTTCAATAATAAGTGGATCATAGTTAAAATGTGCCAGATTCAATCTAGCCTGATAAGAAACTTCTCTAGAAATATCAAACCCCTTGATATCAATACCCATAGATAAGGCTTCTAATACAACTGTCCCAATACCACAACATGGATCTACTACTTTAAGATTTAAATCATTACCTACACCTATATTCACTAAGCTTCTTGCTAATCTTAAAGATAAAGAAGAAGAATATGTATATGGTTTATTTTCATTTTGATTCCATTGATTATTAATATTTTGTATTCCTAGAATCCATTCTTCATTTATCTTTGTAATAATAATAGTTACTTTTGGATTTTGCATATTAACACTACCGTTAATTGGTAAAGCTATCTGTTTACATTTGTCTATTGATTCTTTATAAGAAACATGAGTTATTTCGTTCTTTAAATATATAACTTTAAAATCGTAGTATGTTAATTGTTTTTCTTTTAAGAATGAAACAAGATTATTAAAATCTGTATCTTTTTTTAAGATATCAATTCTTGTTCTTATAAACACACTACGACAAAAATCGACATCTAAAGATGTGACTAAATATTTGGTTGTCATCTGACTTTTAAATAAATAATAATATTCTAATTCACATAATTCTTTTTCATATGGTGGATAGTTAAATATGTATAAAAACTGTTTCATAATGACCTCTTTTCATTTTATAGTATACATAATTTAAAGAATGTTGTAAAATAAAGACGCTAGGAGGTGTTACTATTTTTGGAATAGATTATCTTAAAGCAAACTTTTCGCATGAGCAAAGATATATTGTTGTTGCGGTATTATCGCTGTTTTTACCTTTTTATATGTGTGCAGCAGTTATCATCTTTCTTACGATACGTTTGGCTATGAAAGGAGAAATACAGCAAGCATATAAAGAAACCGAAAATAGTAAGTATATACTTATATTTACTGCTTTATCATTTGTTATATCTTGCCTGTATCAAAATTGGTTAGGAGCTATTTGTAGTATTGGATTGTCAGTCTTCTTATCATTTATTTTGTATTATCGTAAGCATATTGATAAAAACTTATTTGAATTTATAACTGATTTAATTGTTGTTTTAAGTTTCTTTGCAGCAATTTATGGTTTTATTGAATATATTGGTATCTTAGATAGAATGGGCATAGAAGAATTTGAAATCATCTTCTTTAATAAACCTAAAGATCGAATTAATTCTTTCTATTTTAATGCTAATTATTATGCAATGATGATTGAATTCTTTGTCCTTATTGCCTTTTATAAATTATTACAAGTTAAAAATATCTGGAAAAACTTTCAACACATTATGAAGTTACTTACTATTATAGCATTAAATCTATTAGCATTAGTATTAACTGCCTGTAGAACTGCTTGGCCAGCATTAGCTGCTGGTATACTCGTTGTTTTAATCTTAGATAAGAGATATAAAACCTGTGGTCTTCTATTTATTGGCTTTATATGTGTTTTGATATATTTTATGATGAATCCAAGTCAATTTCCAAGAGTAGATAATATCGTAAGTTATTTTTTTACTCGTACTGATATTTGGGAAGTTGCGATTCAAAACATTAAAACCCATCCTTTATTTGGAGAAGGACCAATGACATATATGCATATCTACGAAAAATATAATGGTCATCCAACTCAACATGCACATAGTATTTATTTAGATCCAATTCTATGTTTTGGTATTGTAGGACTAACAACTATAGTTCCTTATGTATATTCAAATATTAAAAAACTATATAAATTATGGAAATCGAGATTAAATAAGACATTTGTAGCTTTAGTTGTTTCTTTTACTGTTATGATATTAGTACATGGTATGATGGATTATACTATTTTCTTTATACAGACTGGATTTTTATATTTATTAATTGCTAGTTCATTTGATGTTTATAAACAAGAATTGAATAATGAAATATTGAGAAGCTAAATGCTTCTCTTTTTATATAAAAACATGGGAAATAATCCCATGTTTATTCTTCATAATAATCAATCAGTATATTCAATGAATCAAGTATTTGATCATATTCATCATTGTTCATTTTTTCTGAGAAATCATTATCAAGTTTTTTTATATCCTTCTTAATCGTTTTTAAACATTTTAAAGCATATTCTGATAATTTCACGATATCACCTTCAAAAGTAATATATTTTTTCTTTTCTAGCTCTTCTAATATTAATTTTACTATTTCTTCTTTATACTTCATTTTTTCAGCTAAATCTTTTATAGAGATATCTTCATTAAGATAGATAATACCTATAATACCATATTCTACTTCACTAATATCATAATTCTTTAATACTTGAAATATCAATTCTTTTCTTAAATTATATAAATAAGTTATTCTTTTATTTAATTGATTCATTTTTTCCTCCATTTCCATCCGCCTTAGTCGCGTGGCACAAACAAGTGATCAAAACTTTAATTTACTATTAATCTAAACAATTTTAGAATATGACTATGTGATTTGTTTTTATCATAAGCAATACCCACAATTTCTTTGTATTGTTCGATTAATAACAAATTTTATTTTCACACTTATCACCTATATATATTTTATAAATCTCTCATGAACTATTTGTGAATTGAATTCACTTGATGTTAATATAAATATTTTATATAATTAAGTTTATGAGGTGAAGATGATGAAAAGGGTTAAATATTTTACATTGTTATTTAATATGATTTTTAGTATTTTTATGTTATTGATGTTTTTTAATACTCATTTTTCTTTACCTATTTATCATTTTATTATGATTATTGCATTAATAATTATAGCTATTCATAGTTCTTTCTTTATTTATATGAAGAGAAGAAATAAAAGTACTATTTTTCATTTTAATGGTATTATCAGTGGAATCATATTATTTTTAAATCCTGTTTTAGGAAGTTTAGTGTCTTCTATTAGTTTAATTCTTTTTTCTATTATCATGTGTTTTAAACTTTAGATTCTTCTAAAATGGTTTTTATTTCAATAATCGCATCTTCTATTTTATCAACGGGTAATGAAGCAAAGGATAGTTTTAATTGATGATTTTGAATATAATTGATTGCAATGTTTAATTCATTGCTTTTTTTTATAATTTTATCTTCATCTATACCTTCTAAATCAATAATATAGGATAAATATGCCTCATCTAAAAAATAAGAATATTTCAAATGTTTATTAATAGCTTTTTTCATAATCTTATTTTTTTCTTTATATTCTTTTTTTAATTTTCTTAAATGTTTTTCTAAATATCCATCAACGATATATCTACTTAAAGCCAGTTGTTCTAATTTAGATGCAGTAGGACCATATTGTTGTTTATATGATAGATACTTTTGATAGTATTCTTCATTTAAAACCATATAACTAATTCTTAAAGAAGGCAACAATAATCTAGAAAATGATCCACAATATACAACATTATCTTTCAAAGAAAAGCTTTGTAAAGCATGATGGCCCTTAGAAGCATAAGACAATTCACCATTATAATCATCTTCAATTATACAAATATTATTTATACTACAATGTTTTAATATTTCATCTCTCAACTGATTAGAAATGGGTTTCTTCTTTTTTCCACTACTTGCTGTATTTAAACATAAGATATTTATTTGTTTTGATCTTAGACTATCAATATTTATCCCTTCATCATCACTATCAATGAATTCAATCTTATATCCATACGATTCAAAAACTCTTGATGCTTGACTCTCTCCAATATTCTCCATTCCAATAACAGTATTTCTATCAAATAATCCACATAACACAAATAATAAAGCCTGATAGTTTGAAGCCACCAAAATACGATCTGGATGCCCTAAAACCCCTCTTATCTTATAAGCATATCTTGATAAGGCTTCTCTTAAAACATATTCTCCTTGACTATCACCATAAGTTGACATATTGTTCATATCATCTAATACATCCTTTATATATCTTTTCCATGTATTAACTTCAAAACTATCAAATGAAACAGTTTGAGAACGAAAGTCATATTTATAGTTCACTTTTTTAACTTCTTTAGAATATTGATCTAACTGTTTATGTAGATGAATTCTTTCTTTTTCAATACTCACAAAATATCCTACTGCTGGAACACTAGTAATATAGCCTTCTTCCATCAATTTATTATAAGCATGTTCTACTGTAGTCTGACTTGCTTTAAAGATTTCACAGCTTTCTCTAATACTTGGAAGTACTTCTTTTGTTTTTAAATACCCTTCCATAATGTCATTACGATACTTACTATAAATTTTTTCATATTTTTTCATATATATCACCATCTATATAATAACACACTGTCCCTTAAAAAAATATTATTTTTGCATATTTTTTCATATACAGATAGATGATAGTATGGTTATATCATAAAAAGGGGGTAAAATTATGAAAACAAAATATAGTACAAAAGATATCGTATTAACAGGATTAGGAATGGCACTTGTATTTATTTCTACTTTATATATACAGATTCCTAATGCTACTCAGGGATATTTTAACTTAGGGGATGGCTTTATTTTATTATTTGCATCTATTGTTGATCCAGTTTATGCTTTTTTGATTGGTGGTTTAGGTAGTGCATTAGCAGATGTTGCTGGGGGATATGCATATTACTTTATTCCTACATTATTAACTAAAGGATTAGAAGGAATTGTAGTTTCTTATTTATTTAAGAAATATTCTAAAAAAATTCAATTACCTGCTTATTTTTTAGGAGGGTGTATCATGGTTTTTGGATATTTCTTAGCAAAGATTTATTTAACTGGCAGTATTCCTACCGCTTTTACTGAAGTTCCTGGTAATATCTTCCAAGGTCTTGCAGGTATTATTATTGCTTATATTTGTTATCCAATTATATTCAAATTGAAGAAAGATTAAATTTGGTATATCATTATATTGAGGTGATAATATATGAGAAAAGGCTTTATATTTTTGGTTGCATTTATATGCTTAGTTCTATTATCTTATACTTTCATTCCTTTTCACTATATTACACCTCATTATTCTATAGAAAAAGAGCCTATAGGATATAATCTAACTGAAGGATACATGGGCTTAAAAGTTTATGAAGTCAGAAAAGTATTAAACCTTTCTTTAGAAGATATTAGATATGACGATGAAACTATTGAAGCAATTAAAAACTTTCAGTTAGAAAATGATTTAGAAGCTAATGGTATTGTTGATCTTAATACATGGTTAGCTTTAGGATTAAATGAAAAATCATGGTATGATTTAGAAATATATATAACACCATGTCTAGTTGATGAAAAATCAACTTATGAAGAAAGAATTCAAGCTATGATAGATACTGCTCATGAATATATCGGTACAAACTATATTGTAGGGGCTAGTGGAAAACCACAATCAGGTGTTGATTGTTCAGGATTAATCATGCAAGTCATGTATTCTGTTGGCTTAGATCCTGAACCTATTTCGCCATTAAGACATGTTCAAAGCAAATATGAATATGAATCTTATTCATTATGGAAACATAAGAATATTAAACATTATAGTTATAAAGATAGATTACCTGGTGATCTTGTTTTCTTTATGAATAGTAAGGGAAAGGTCAATCATGTTAGTTTATACATTGGTAATAACCAAGTTATTGAAGCTACTGGTAACCATGGTGTTGTATTAAATACATTAAATGAACAAAGAGTAAAGAAAATTAAATGTATAGGTAGATTAATCGATAATAAATAATACTCATATAAAGAAAGAACTCAATATGTATTAGTATAGGCTTTATAATAATTTTGGAGGGGACTAACCTTTCCAAAATTTTTTATTAAAAAAAGTAGACTGTTATATTGCAAAAAATCCCCAACACAAAAACTATCAAAACTGCAAATTAATAAAACAAACGTATAAAAAAAGTTGTAAGATGTGCATTTCTCTACAGCACGATCAAACAACTTGTTTTTTTATCTAAAAAGTATTTTAATATATGTATCTACTAAAAGAAGGAAGAGAGAAAGATTCCTTGTTTGACGACGCGACTTCTTTCTCTCAAACCTACATATATGATACAGAAATGTTATTCTTTATTCAAGATTTTTTAAGTGTAATGAAAATAATTATGATATTCATTCTTTCTAAAAGTTCGAAAACTATTGACTTGATCACCCGCAATACTTAAATCATCATGTCCCCAGGACCTCCCACGGTAAGACATAACACTTTCATTCCATTCGCCCACAGTCTTTACATTGTCTACTCCGTCGTACTATTGGACTTTAACTTGCCCTGCAGTTTCATCCGTAAACTTATGCCTGAAACAGTTCGTGTTCCTAAGACCGGAACTTTGCCTCCAACTTCCTCCAGTTCACACCTTACGGTGGACACCTTGTCTTTGGCTAGTGGTTGGTAGTACGAACCCCCCACAGTGGATTTTCACCACCTAGTATCATGCATGCATTGCGCACAAGCGAAGCCCCTAAGGTTACCTTAGGGGCTTATATTTAATTTGCATTCGATGCTTCAATTTTTACTTTACTCCAATAATTAGATATCTTCTTTCTTGTCTTTTCATCAAAAGTAAAGATTTCATCATTAGAATTATCTGTTCTTGGAGTATATGCATTAATACCATCAAAATCAGTTATACTTAATTCATCCATAACTTCAACATTTGGAGAAGTATAACCCACATATGATGAGTTTTCATATGCACTATCATATTGTGTAATATAATTCATAAATTCAAGAGCAAGGTCAGTATTCTTTGCAGTCTTAGGAATAACCATAGCATCACTCCATAAGTTTGTACCTGTTTCAGGCATATAGAAACCTATATTTTCATTTTCACTCATAATATAAGCTGCATCTCCAGAATAGACAATACCTAATGCCTTTCTTTGTTGTACCATGTTATCAATAATCTCATCAGTCACAATTTCTGCATCCATTGTTGTTGCACATTGTACTAACCATTGATAAGCTTTATCTAATTCTTTATCATTTGATGTATTCATTGAATATCCTAAAGCTTTTAAAGCCATCATAAATGAATCTCTTTCTGAATCATAAAGATAGATATCTCCTCTATATTTTTCATCTAAGAAAATATTAAATCCCTCTTTTTCTAAATCCTCTTCAGATACAATAGTCTTATCATATACAATTCCTACACTTCCCCAGAAATAAGGAATAGAATAAGTATTATTTTTATCATATGATAATCCTTTTACAGCATCATTAATTAAATCTAAACAATCTAATTGAGATTGATCCAATTCTTGTAATAACTCTTCACTAATCAATCTTTCAATCATATAATCACTAGGAATTAAGATATCATAAGATTCACCATTCGCCACCTTAATATACATCTGTTCATTAGAATCAAACAAATCTATCACAACATCTGCCCCAGTTTCTTCTTCAAAAGAATAAACAATTTCTTCATTAATATATTCACCAGGCATATAAACATGTAAAGTCTGTCCTTCATATAAACCACTCTTAGATGAAGAATTAAAGAATACTGTACAAAGAATTAATGCTGTACATAAGAATCCTATACCTACTTTCATACCTGTGTTTTTAGATACTTTTTCAGGATTTTTCTTTCTTTGTTTTTCTTTGATAATAGGCATAACATTCACAATAACTAACACTACCGTAATAACAATGACAATCAATGTAGAAATAGCATTAATACTAGGATTAACACGTTTACTCATAGTATAAACCATGATACTTAAATTTTTAATTCCTTTTCCTGTAACAAAATAAGAAATAATAAAGTCATCAAAAGACATTGTAAAAGCTATTAAAGCTCCAGAAACAATACCAGGCATAATTTGAGGTACTATAACTTTTGTAAGTGCTTGCCAAGGTGTACATCCTAAATCCATAGCTGCATCAGCTAAGTTAGGATCTAATGATCTAATCTTAGGCATAACACTTAACATCACATAAGGAATACAAAAGGCTATATGAGCAATTAATAATGTCGCAAATCCTCTTTCTACACCAATAGTAATAAAGAATAACATTAAGCCAATAGCTGTAACTATTTCTGGATTCATGATAGGAAAATCATTAATCTGCATAATCAAATCACGAATAATCTTTTTAGATTTAGATAAACCTATTGCACTAATTGTCCCAACAATAGTTGATACAATAGTAGCAACTACTGCAACTATTATTGTTGTATATAAAGATTCCATCATGGAACTATTATTCAACATTCTTTGATACCATTGTAAACTAAAACCAGTAAAATGAGTTAAAGATTTAGAAGAATTAAAAGAGAAAATAATCATAAAAACAATAGGAAGATAAAAGAATAAAATCATTAAAAACATTAATGTTTTACCAAAATAACGTTTATCTTTTTTCATGCTTTTTTCTCCTTTCTTTTACCACCATTACGTGCTTCTATATATCTTACAGCATACATACTTAACATCATAACAACTGCCATAATAATAGAAATCGCACTACCAAAGTTCCATTCTCCTACAGTAATAAATTGATTTTCAATAACATTACCAATTAGGAAATACTGTCCACCACCTAGTAGTTTAGGAATAAAGAAAGAACTTACAGCTGGTAAAAAGACTAAAGAAATACCACTAATAACTCCTGGTAAAGAAAGTGGAAAAGTGACTTTCCAGAAAGTCTGGAAATTATTAGCACCTAAATCTGCACTTGCTTCTAATAAAGACTTATCCATTTTTGATAAAGATGTATTAATTTGAAGAATCATAAATGGAATAAAGTTATAAACCATTCCTAGCAGTACGGCTCCTTCAGTATATAATAATTCAACTTCACCAAAACCAAAGAAACTTAATATTGTAGAAACAATACCACCATCAGATAGAATTCCTATCCAAGCATATGTTCTAACTAACATATTAATCCACATTGGTAAAGTAATCATTAAAATAAGTATATTACTTACTCTTTCACTACATCTAGAGATAAAGTAAGCTGTTGGATATCCAATCAATATACAGATAATTGTAGTTTTAATAGCGATAAGAATAGAACGCCATAAAATAAGTAAAAAATCTGGGTCGGTAAAGAACTTAATAAAATGTTCTAATGTAAATTTAAAATTTACAATACTGTTTCCTCCATCAGTAATAGAGTAAAATGCAATTAAAACCATAGGAATTAACAGCATTATAATACTCCATACAACATATGGAACAGCTAACTGAGAAAATTTCTTCATTTAAAATACCATTTTATCCATAACATGAATATCTTCTGGATAGAAAGCCAATCCGACCTCTTGACCTTCTTCAATATAATCTGTTGTATGAATCTTCAATTCTCTACCTTCTGTAGAGAAAGTGACTTTATAAACACCTTCAGTAATTGTTTCCGAATCAAAATCATAATCCACATAAATATCTACCGATTCATCTTCATTAGTTAATTTCCATCCTTGTGCATTAGCCCAAGTTTTTAAATCAGTATCTAAAGTTACAGATTCTTTAATCTCATCAATTGTTTTAAAGAAATTGAATGCACTTACTGCTTCATTAGCTTTTTCATTCTTAACATAAGGCTGATCTACTACAAATATTTTTCTAGTTACTTCTAATCCTGCTGCAGTAGAATAAGTAACATCATATGTACCTACTTCTTCTTTTAAATCATAATCAATCTTAGTGATAGAAATATAACTGTCAGTTTCAGGATTCCATGCTTGTGCATCAGCACGAGCAATGATTTCTTTTTCATCTAATGATGCTACATCTTCTAAGTCAACATAGAAATCATTAGCACTAATCATTTCATCCTTAATATCACTCTTTACATTCTTATCTTTGCTAACACGCATATTAACAGTAATACTTGTACCTGGAACAGTTTCTACCATGACTTCATTCCATACACCTTTAAATAAAACACTCAAAACTTCTCCAGTAAGTTTTCCTTCTTCCACTGGAACAATATCTATATCTTCCGGTCTTAAGACAATATCTACCGGTTGATTTAATCTAAATCCGTGATCAGTACATTCAAACACATGATCATCAAATTTTACTACATAATCTTCTAACATGACTCCTGAAACAATATTACTTTCACCTATAAAATTCGCAACATAACGATTGACTGGCTCATTGTATATTTCTTGAGGACTACCTACTTGTTGAATTTCTCCATCTTTCATAATAACAATCTTATCTGACATTGTAAGTGCCTCTTCTTGATCATGAGTAACATATATGAATGTAATTCCAACTTCTTGTTGAATCTTCTTTAATTCATATTGCATTTCTTTTCTTAATTTTAAATCTAATGCCCCTAAAGGTTCATCTAATAATAATACTTTTGGTTCATTAACCAACGCTCTGGCAATTGCGATACGCTGTTGTTGTCCACCAGATAACATAGTAACATTCTTATCTTCAAAACCTTCTAATCCTATTAATTTAAGCATTCTCATAACTTTTTGTTCAATGACATCTTTACTCATCTTTTTAAGATTTAACCCAAAAGCAATGTTATCATACACATTTAAATGTGGAAATAATGCATATTTTTGGAATACAGTATTTAATTCTCTTTGATAAGGTGGTTTTGAAGCAATATCTTCACCATCAAATAATATTTGTCCTTCTGTAGCTTCTAAAAATCCACCTAAAATACGTAATAAAGTTGTTTTTCCACAACCTGATGGCCCTAATAATGTTACAAATTCATTTTCATAAATATCAAGGTTAATTCCTTTTAAAACAATCTGTCCATCATCAAAGCTTTTAACTATATTTCTAAATTGTATTAATTTCTTACTATTATCCATCTTACTCTCCCTCATTAAAACATTGGTGGGGTTGTTACCCATAATATTTTTGCTTCACTATTGCCAATATTCTCTAAATAGTGACTTGTCTTCCCATTGATATAAAATGTTTCTTTAGCTTTTAGTTTATATTTCTTATTGTCCCTGATAAGAACAACATTCCCTTTAAGAACATAACCAAATTCTTCACCACTATGACTTTCCATAATCCTACTCTTTTGTTTAGGATATAGAGTTAATAATATTGGCTCCATTTCATTCTTTTGAGCATTAGGAATAATCCATTCAATCTTATACTCATCGTGCTCATCCTCAAAAAAATCCTGTATATGAAAAACAATCTGTTCTTCATTATCCTCTTGAAAAAACTCCGCAAGGTTTGTTCCCAAAGCCTCTAGAATATCTTCTAAGGTAGAAATACTAGGACTGGTGAGATTTCTCTCTACTTGTGATAAGAAACCCTTGGTCAGTTCACTCCTGCTTGCAAGTTCTTGTAAAGTTAAATCATTACTGATTCTTAACTCTTTTAATTTATTCCCCAAATTCATTGCCGTTCCTCCGAAAGTTTTGTTATACTAAACTTTTTGTATAGATAAATAACACAAGCTAATTATACAACATTTTGTATTATTTTCAACATAGTTAGATATTTTTTGATAAAAACTTACTATATTCCATCTCTATTAAATGTTACAATATAAAAAAGGAGTTGACTCTAATGAATATAAACACCTGGTTTAATACTTATCCTAGACCACAATTCAAAAGAAATAGTTTTTATAATTTAAATAAAAACTGGATATTAAACAATAAATCAATAAATATACCATTCTGTCCACAATCCAAATTATCTAAATACGAAGGAAATATTAATGAAAATCTCAAATATACAACTACATTTTCTTTACCTAAAGATTTTTATAAAGAATCTGATAGATTATATTTAAATTTTGGAGCAGTTGATCAGATTTGTACTGTTTATCTTAATAATAAAAAAATAGGTTTTCATGAAGGAGGTTATTTACCTTTTTCAATTGATATAACTGAAACATATGTTCAAGAAGAAAATATATTAGTTGTAGATGTTGTTGATACACTATCTCATGATTATCCATATGGTAAACAAAGAAAGAATAGAGGAGGTATGTGGTATACTCCGGTATCTGGAATATGGCAATCTGTATGGATAGAAGCTATTCCTCAAGTATCTATCAATAATATTAAGATGACTCCTTCTTTAAAAGGAATTCATATTGATGTTGATACTAACGCTGAAGAATATACTATTACTATACCCTTAAATGAGAAAACATATAAAAAGACATATAATGATAAACAGATAGATATTAGCTTTAATCAAGAAGATATACATTTATGGGATGTTGATAATCCTTATTTATATACTATATATATAGATACTAAAGATGATCATATAGAAAGTTATTTTGCCTTAAGAGAGATTACTATCAACAATAAAAATCAAGTATGTTTAAATAATAAACCAATATTTATGCATGGAGTATTGGATCAAGGATATTTTATGGATGGAATCTTTTTGCCTGAGACACCTCAAGGATATATTGATGATATTTTAAATATGAAAGAATTAGGCTTTAATACTTTAAGAAAACATATAAAAATTGAACCTGAGGTTTTCTATTATTATTGTGATAAATATGGAATGTTATTGATGCAGGATATGGTTAATAATGGTGGTTATAATTATTTCTTTGACACTGTTTTACCTAATATTGGTCTAGTTAAACGCCCTGATACTATTAATGTTAATCAAACTCAAAAAAACATCTTTATTAAGCATAGTATTGATACATTAGATTATTTATATAATCATCCTTCTATTATTGCTTATACTATTTTCAATGAAGGATGGGGACAATTTGAAGCTGATAAATTATATTCCATATTAAAACCTAAAGATCCTACCAGATTATATGATGCTACTAGTGGCTGGTTTCAACAAAAATTAAGTGACTTTGATAGCTTACATGTCTATTTTAAAACAAAAGAATTAAAAACAAAAAAGAATAAACCTATTTATTTAAGTGAATGTGGTGGTTATACACGATTAATTGATGGACATATTTTTAATAATGAAAAACAGTATGGCTACGGTAAAGCAGACAGTGAAGATAAGCTAACAGAAATGATAGAAAAGTTATATGATAAAATGGTTATTAATTCTATAAAGAATGGCTTATGTGGCTGTGTATATACACAGATATCTGATGTAGAAGATGAAATCAATGGTTTATATACTTATGATAGACAAGTATGTAAAGTGAATAAAGAAAGAATGAGAAAAATTGCCTATAAGATTAATAAATCGTTAGGAGAATAGGAATTAATTGTAGAGTTGTCCGAAGAAAAGATATACCTTTATTGATAGAAATAAGAAAAATACAATTCATGAAGGAATAGAACCATCTATAGATAAAGAATTAGAAATATTTTTTCAAGATTGCTTTAATAATAACAGTATCTATTAGATTATTCATTATAATAATGATAAACTTATTAGTACAGGTGCTGTATGTTTCTATGATTATCCTCCTACATATACTAATAAATCTAGTAAAATAGCTTATGTTACAAATATGTAAAC
>JAXJVS010000039.1:0-5259 GCA_036308445.1 Bacilli bacterium
GATGGTGTATCACCATTTGTGATCGATGAATGTTTAGAAGTCTATTCTTCAGAAATGGAATATGAAAAAGCTTTATCTTTAATTCAAAAGCTATTTGATGAAAATACTGCTCGTTCACCTAAAGCATTAGTTCAGAATATAAGAAATCGTTTATTTAATAAAGGTTTCTCACAAAATGTAGTTGATCAAGCAATAAATGACTTTTCATTTGATATTCCGAAAAGTCATACAAAAATGCTATTAAAGAAAGAATATGATAAAGTTTATAAGAGATATAGTAAAAAATATGAAGGTTCAGTATTAAAAAATAAAATGATTACTTTTTTGATTCAAAAAGGTTATGATTATGAAGATATTGTAGAAGTATGGGAGGAAGAAAATTGAAAAAAATAAATGAGATGAACTGTGGCGATGAGAATGTTGAATTTACTGCAATGATTACTCATGTTGTTGCAGGAAAGACAAATGGTGCTCATAAATCAAATTATTTAAGTATTACTTTTCAGGATGATACAGGAGTGTTAGATGCTAAATTATGGAATGCTAGTGATAAGCATATGACTGATTTAGTCAATGGCTGTGTAGTCAGAGGAAAAGGTGATATTATTAAATATGGTCAAAGTAAACAGATGAAAGTTGTTTCAATTGATGATATTTCTAATAATGAATCTGCTCAGATTCAATTCTTACAGCATGCACCAATTGATGAAGAAACAATGGTAAAAGAATTGTATCAATATATTAAAAAAATCTCTAATATGAAGATATATACAATTGTAAAGTATTTATTTGATCAGCATATTGATAAATTAAAGATATATCCAGCAGCAAGTAAAAATCATCATGAGTTTGTATCAGGTCTTGCTTATCATACTTTATCAATGCTTAAAGTAGGAGAAGCGTTAGTTAATATCTATCCTCAATTAAATAAAGATTTAATTTATGGTGGTATATTATTACATGATTTAGGAAAAACTGTAGAATTAAGCGGTCCTGTTGTACCAACATATACAACTGAAGGTAAATTATTAGGACATATTTCTATAGCTTCTTCAATGATTAAAGAAGCTGCTACTCTACTTAATATTGATGGTGAAGAAGTCACTCTATTACAGCATATGATTTTATCTCATCATGGAAAGAATGAATTTGGATCACCGGTTCTACCACAGATTAGAGAAGCTGAAATAGTCAGTTTTATTGATAATATAGATGCAAGAATGAATATGATTGATAAAGTTTTAGAAACTGTAGAACCAGGAGAATTCTCTAAAAGAACATTCTCTTTAGAAAATAGAATGTTTTATAAACCTAAGATGTACGATTAAAGAGCAAAAAAATGCTCTTTTTTTGTTTATTTTAAAAAAAATAGATAAGACTACATGAGAGGTGAAAATATGAATAGTAATGAATATAATCGCATGGCTGAAGAATTAAAGCCTAAAGGAGAATGTACAAAACATTGTTTTAATGCTTTTTTATATGGTGGGGTTATTGGTATTATTGCTCAAGGAGTTTTAGAATTGTATATGAATATTTATAATTGTAGTGAAAAAGAAGCAACACCTATGATGACGATTACTTTAGTCTTTGTTGCTTGTTTATTAACAGGTTTAGGTATTTATGATAATCTTGCGAAAAATGCTGGTGCAGGAACATTTATTCCTATTACTGGTTTTGCTAATAGTATGTCTTCTAGTGCTTTAGATTCTAAAAGTGAAGGACTTGTTTTTGGCATTGGTAGTAATATGTTCAAACTAGGTGGAACTGTTATTACTTATGGAATAGTATCTGCATCTGTGTTAGGGGTGATTCGTTATGTCTTCACACTTTTTGGGTAATTCCTGTAAATTTGAGAATGTATATATTGAAACTGCTGGATTAACGGCTGGCTATATTGAATCACAGGGACCTTTAGGCAGTATGTTTGATAAAACATATGAAGATCATTATTGTAATGAAGATTCTTTTGAAAAAGGTGAAAGAAAGATGCTGAAAGATGCACTATCTTTTTGTTTATCAAAAGCAAATAAAAAAGAAAAGGATATTGATCTCTATATTGGTAGTGATTTATTAAATCAGATTGTTACAATTAGTTATCTTGTAAGAGATATTCCTAAACCTTCTTTTAATGTTTATGGGGCATGTTCTGGCTTTGCTTTAACAAATATTGTTGCATCGATATTTATTGAAGGTGGTTTTATTGATAATGCTATTACATTAGTTTCTAGTCATAATGCAACGGCTGAAAGACAATATCGTTTTCCTGTGGAATATGGTATTCAAAAGAAAGATACAACAACATTTACAGCAACTGGTGCAGTTGCAACTCTTCTTTCTCATAAAAAAACAGATGTAAGAATAGAATCAATGACTATTGGTAGGGTTGTAGATTTAAAACAGAATGATCCTAATGATATGGGAAGAGCAATGGCTCCAGCTGCTTATGATACAATCATGACTCATTTTAAAGATTTAAATCGAAGTTTTGATGATTATGACATGGTTGTAACGGGTGATTTATCAGAGTATGGTCATTCTTTATTAAAAGAGATGTTTTCTCAAAATAATATTTATCCAAGTGCTTATAATGATTGTGGCTGTATGTTATATGATATTAAAAATCAGGATGTGTTCCAAGGAGGAAGTGGCTGTGCCTGCAGTGCCTTAGTTACGATGAGTTCCTTATATCAGCAATTAAAAAATAAGCAGATGAAAAGAGTTTTAGTCGTATCTACAGGAGCATTGCTTTCACCAATGATGACTTTTCAAAAAGAAACAATCCCTTCTGTTGCACATGCTATAAGTCTGGAGGCGGTAGAATGAATTATTTATTAGCTTTTTTATTTAGTGGTTTTGTTTGTCTTGTAGCTCAATTCATTTATGAAAAGACCAAGTTAACACCTGGTCATATTACTTCATTATTTGTTGTTATTGGTTCGTTCTTAGATTTGTTTCATATTTATGATAAAATCATTGAAATCTTTCATGCCGGAGCTTTAATTCCAATTACCAGTTTTGGTCATTCTTTGATGCATGGGGCTATGGCTGCAACCGAAGAATATGGAATATTTGGTATAGCGATGGGAATCTTTGATTTAACTGCAGCTGGTATTAGTGCAGCTATTCTTTTCTCATTTTTAATTGCTATTATTTTTAAACCTAAATCATGAATCCTTCATATGATTTAAAACATCGCGTACTTAATTATCATGAACGTTTCATTCATATCTATTATTTTGCAAGTTTGTGTAGTGATGCACTTATTTCTCGCCTGGTTGAAGGTATAGAAGCTAAATATGGTAAGAATCTAGAAAATTGTTTAAATCTCGGTGATGTTAATCCTGTTAGTACGAATGAAGTAAAGAAGATACAATATAGCTTATCTAGCGGGAATGTTATTGTTGTAGATGGCGAGATTACTTATCTTATAGATGCTAAAAATTATCCCAATCGTTCCATAGAACAGCCAGATACAGAAAAGAGTGTTAGAGGATCTAAAGATGGCTTTAATGAATCTATATTAAGTAATACTGGTTTAATTCGTAGAAGAATGAGGATGAGTGATCTTGTCTTTAAGATAGAAACAATAGGGGTAGAAAATCCTACTGATATAGCATTAGTATATATTGAAAGTAAAGTTGATCAGAAATTATTAAAACAGGTTTTATCTAGAATAAAGGAAATTAAAGCTCAAGAACTTATAATGAGTGATAGAGCTTTAGAAGAGTTATTATTAAAGCAGGGATATAATCCATATCCCTTAGTAAGATATAGTGAAAG
Organism: Bacilli bacterium; assembly: GCA_036308445.1. Classification (GTDB taxonomy): domain Bacteria; phylum Bacillota_I; class Bacilli_A; order Erysipelotrichales; family Coprobacillaceae; genus MGBC113645. The sequence goes on from JAXJVS010000039.1 coordinate 3,784, forward strand.
ACCTGATATAGTGGCTACACATGTTAATCATGGACATATAGCAATCATATGTGATACTTCTTCGTCTGTTATGATGTTACCAACAACAATATTTGAAATATTAGAACATGTTGAAGAACATCGTCAAACGCCTCTAATAGGTACATTTATAAGACTTATAAGATTAGCTGCAGTTATCTTATCTGTTTATCTTATGCCAATATTTATGTTGTTTTCAAGATTTAATCAATGGGATATAGAATTTATAGTACAAGTATTAATTGTAGAACTAGCAGTAGAATTATTAAGAATAGCTACAGTGCATACACCAGAAGCTGTTTCTAATGCAATGGGGATGATTGCAGCAGTATTATTAGGTCAGTTTGCTGTTGAGTTAGGATTGTTTTCTGAAGAAATTTTGTTAGCTAGTAGTATAGGAGCAGTATGTGGATTTGCGACTCCTAATTATGAATTATCACTTACGAATAAATATATTAAGTTAATGATGATTTTTTCAGTAGCAGTACTTAATATATATGGTTTTATTATTTTTAATATAGGTTTATTTATTTACTTAATAAGGTTAAAACCATTTGGTGTATCATATCTTTATCCACTTATTCCTTTCAATTATAAAGCTTTATTACAGTTTATTATTAGAAAACCTAAAAATCATAAAAAAAGATAGAATCAAAATTCTATCTTTTTTTAGATTAAAAGAAAACAAATAATATAAAACTTAATAATGCAATAGAAACAGCAGGTGGATCAATATGTGTACCACAATCAGTATTTAAGGTCATACCAAAGACAATAAAAATAATATGTGATATTATACCAAAAACAATAGCTATCAATATATTACCAGTCTGCATAATTGCATATCCTACAACAATAGTTATATGATGAGTCGTAGGAAAAGCTGGATCATTTAAAGCAAAAATCAAAGACATTGCACTAATAGAAAAACCAATAGTATATAATCCAGTTTCTTTCACTAAATAAGCACAAATAAAACTCACTGCGATTGTCATGATAATCTGAAAAGACCAGAAATGAGTCTGAGGTTTCTTTAAAAAATCAATTCCTAGCTGATTATAAGCCTGTTCCTGATTAAATAACAATCTACCGATGATTCCAATAATCAAAACAGAAACAGCACCAGTATCAACTGGTAAAGCAAGATAGTCTTCTAAAGCATAAATGAAATAACCACCTAAACCACCAATACCACCAGCAATTAAAACTTTAGGATCAGCAGTAAACGCTAGAGAACGACCGGTATCAACACCACGAATGGGATGATGTAAAGCTGCATAAGCAGTAGCAAAACCAGCACCATTAAATATGATACAAGGTAGAAAAACAGTATTTAACTAACACTAGCGAGAATTCTCCCACCTCTACAGGTGGCGAGATGAATCGCTTTTTTGTTGATTTTGTTATGGATGAACAATACAAAATATGTTATAATATATTCAGTAATAAATATAAAAA
>JAXJVS010000040.1:0-10025 GCA_036308445.1 Bacilli bacterium
ACCATAAGATACAGGAAAAATTATAGTTTTACAAAAAGTATAAATTTATAGTACATTTAAATATAAAATATAGAATTAATACTGGATAAATAATGATTTGATTTTTACTACCTGCTTCATGTGGTCAATTAAATTAAAATAAGTAAAAATAATAAGTATAAATAATAATATGAAAAATATAATCTTCTTTCTCATATGTTTCATCCCCCTTGATATAAGTATAGATGAATTATATAAAAAAGAAGGAGATAAAAACTGAAAGAATTTCTTAAGAAAAAAAGAAGAAATTCTTATTTCTTCCCTTCAACAAAATATGTAGCTTCCATATCAGCATTATGCAAAGCATAAGCTAGAGGAAACATTTCAAAAGCACTACCTACATTTCTGGCATCTTCATTACCTGCAAATCCCATATGATAACGAATTGCAAAAGCTTCTTCTCTTGTTAAACGCATATAACCACTAATCATATATACTGATTTTTCTCCATGTCCATATGGTAATTTGTCATTATATTCATAATATGGTACTTGAATCCATTGACCAAGTTCGTTTTTCTTGTTTCTAAAACTTTCTTCATAACAATTAATTTTGCATATATCATGTAGTAATGCAACTATCGCAATTGTTTCGTCACTATATTTTAAGCCATAATCATTTTTAACTCTATCTCTATTCAAATAATCTTTTAGACAATCATAAACGTTTAAACTGTGTTCTAACAAACCGCCTTTATAACTACCATGAAAACGAGAACTAGCTGGTGCAGTAAAGAAATCGGAATTAGCTGATAATAAATAAGCTAGTAATTTTTCACTGCCTTCTCTTTTTATATGATTTCTATATAGTTCAATAAATCTTTCTTTGCTCATAGGATCACCTCTTTTTTTAGTATATCACATTTTAAATCTATGTTATAATGTTTTATAGGTGATATATGTGAAAAAAATAAAAACAAATGCTTTAAGAATTTTAGATCAAAAAAAGATAAATTATGATATAAAAGAATATGAATATGATGAAGAACATTTAAGTGGAGAACATGTATTAGAGCAGGTTGATTTTAATGAAAATGAAGTTTATAAGACATTAGTATTAAAAGGGCTAAAGGAATATATTGTTTGTTGTGTTCCAGTGTTAGAGGAAATAGATTTGAAGAAATTAGCTAAGGCTAGTAATAATAAAAGTGTAGAAATGATTCATATGAAAGATTTATTATCTATAACAGGTTATATAAGAGGTGGTTGCTCACCAATAGGGATGAAAAAGAAGTTTAGAACCTATTTTCAACAAGATATTATAAATATAGAAAAGGTTGCAGTAAGTGCGGGTAAAAGAGGATTACAAGTTATATTAAGCCCTCATGATTTAGTGACAGTAACTGATGGTGTATTGGTGGATGTGATAAGAAAATAAGTACTTAATTAATGTGAATTCTAAGAATGATGATGGGGTGATAATATGCTTTTGAAACAGATGAAATATTTTGTGACTATTGTTGAATGTCATAGTTTTACGGAAGCAGCAGAATTATGTTTTATTTCTCAATCAGCAATATCTCAACAGATGAAAGCATTAGAAGAAGAATTAGATGTACAGCTAATTATTAGAGAAAATAGAAAATTTTCACTTACACCTGCAGGTGAATATTTTTATCGCCATTGTCTAGGAATATTAGATGAAATAGAAAGAGTAAAAAGTGAAACAATACAGATTGGTAAATATGATGACCAACATTTAAAGATTGGATTCTTAAAAAATTTTGGTGGTCATGAAATTAGAAAGGCTATCTCTGAATTTTCTGAATTATATCCAGAAGTTACATTAGATATTATGAATGGGACTCATGAGGAATTATATGATGTATTAAGATTTGGTGAAGTTGATGCTGTATTAAATGATCATCGGAGAGCTTTTAGTCAAGCATATGTTAACTATCATCTAGTGACTAGTAAATGTTATATTGAATTATCACCGAAGAATCCTTTAAGCCAATTAGAATATGTGACATATGAGGATTTAAGAAGATTGCCTTGTATATTAGTGACTTCTAAAGAGCAGCAAGAACATGAGAGTGATTATTATCAGAATACTCTAGGATATGGTGGTAATTTTTTATATGCTTTAGATTTAGAATCTGCAAGACTTATGGTAGCAGCTAATAAAGGCTTTATGCCAGTTGAAGATTCTACTCATATTCAAGAAAGCACGACAATAAAAAGAATACCCTTATATCAAAGTCATCAGCAATTAACTAGGAATTATTGCTTATTCTGGAAAAAGGAAAAAACAGGGTATTATATAGAGGAATTTGCGGATATATTACATAAAATATTTGAGGAACATCATGATTGATGTTCTTTTTAATTAAAAAGCTACTCATTAAAGAGTAGCTTCCATGTTTTCTAATTGTTCAATTGCAGTTCTAATACGTCTTAGTGTTTCTTCTTTTCCTAAGATATGAGCTATTTCTACAGCTCCTCCAGGTGTAAATGATTTATTTGTAAGAGCAACTCTTACAGGCCACATAATACGTCCATTCTTCAATTCATTAGTTTTAGCAGTATCCACAAATAAAGCTTGTAATTTTTCATCATTATCATATTCATTATATTCTTCTAATAATGGTAGCATGATTTTTAAAGCTTCTAATGAATTTTCTGGTGTTGTTTTCATTTTTTTATGTCTATAGATTTCTGGATTAAATGGATGTACATCATTAATAAAATCAATAGATTCTTCAATATCATTTAATACTTCTAATCTAGGTTGTAATACATGAGATAATTCTAATTCATCTATTTCTCTAGTAATAGATGAATAATAAGGTTTAACTAAGTTATGGAATTCTTCTAAAGACATATTTCTTAAATACATACCATTCATCCATTTTAGTTTATCTATATCAAAAATAGCTCCAGATTTATTAATATGTTTAATTTCAAATTTTTCAACTAATTGGTCTAAAGTTAAGATTTCTTCATCACCAAATGAGCATCCTAGTAATGCGATATAATTAATAATAGCTTCTTTTAAATAACCTTGTTTAATTAAATCTTGATATGATGCATCACCATTTCTTTTACTTAATTTATGAGTTTCATCTTTCATAACTGGTGGGACATGAATATATGTAGGTTTTTCCCAACCGAAAGTATTATAAATTAAGTTATATTTAGGTGTGCTTGCAAGATATTCATTACCTCTAATAACATGAGTGATTCCCATTAAGTGATCATCAACAACATTTGCAAAGTTGTATGTTGGATAACCATCACTTTTAATTAAAATACCTTCATCTAATGTGTTAGTTTCTACTTCAATGTGACCATAAACTTCATCATCGAAATCTACTTTTTGATTAGCAGGAATAGTTTGTCTAATAACATATTTTTCTCCATTTTTAATCTTTTGAGCGATTTCTTCTTTTGTTAGATGAATACAAGGATCGTTTTCATATTCTTCTTCTTTTTGACAGAAACAATAGTGTGCTCCACCTAATTCAATTAATTCTTGAGCATATTTGTGATAGATATCTAATCTTTCTGATTGAACATATGGACCTACCTTTCCTGGTTTTAAAGGACCTTCGTCATAATTTAATCCTGTCTCAGCTAAGACATTATAGATGATGTCAATAGCTCCTTCTACTTCTCTGTTTTGATCAGTATCTTCAATACGTAAGATAAAGTCACCATCTTCATGTTTGGTAATTAAATAATTATATAAAGCTGTTCTTAAGTTTCCTATATGCATATAACCTGTAGGGCTAGGTGCAAATCTTGTTCTTACTTTCATTTTTTTTAATTTCTCCTTTACTTGTTTGAAAAAAAGTATATAATTAATAGTGTTATTGGGGTATAGCCAAGCGGTAAGGCATCAGACTCTGAATCTGACATTTCCTTGGTTCGAATCCAAGTACCCCAGCCAATAGTTAATATAAGTACAAAGTTTAACTTTGTACTTTTTTATTTGCTTACTTATTATACACGAGAAATGATAGAAAGAAAATAACATTTTAATAAAATAAAAAACCTTGAAATATCAAGGTTATATTCATGGTAGTCCGTAGGGGGTTCGAACCCCTGAATGCATGGATGAGAACCATGTGTGTTGACCACTTCACCAACGGACCATGACATTAGTATAACATATCTTTGAAAAAAAGTAATTAAGTTTTCTTTTTATATTTGATATTTTGTTGGTTTAGGGTATAATCAATATGAATGAATGTAAATAAAGTATTTTATAAATGCTATGATATATATTGGTATAGAAAGGAAGAAAAACATGCAGGAAGTAATTGCGATTGAAGGTGGACATAAGTTAAATGGTACTGTAAGAATTGGTGGAGCTAAAAATGCAACAGTGGCATTGATTCCAGCAATTGTTTTGGCAGAAGGTCCTGTAGATATTTATGGGGCTCCAGATATTTCTGATGTTAAGGCTTTAGCTGTTTTATTAAGAGAATTAAATTGTGAAGTTGATATACAAGGGGATCATATTAGAGTAGATCCTACAAATATGAAGAATATTCCGCTTGAAAGTGAAGCGGTTGTAAAGTTGAGAGCTTCTTATTATTTTATGGGGGCATTACTAGGAAAATATAAAAAAGTGAAAATTAAGATGCCTGGAGGCTGTTACTTAGGACCTCGTCCTATTGATTTACATTTAAAGGGATTTGAAGCATTAGGTGCTAAGATTGAGTATAATGAAGATGATGGTTGTTATAGTTTGGAGGCAGATGAATTAATAGGTACAAATATTTATTTAGACTTTGCTTCTGTAGGGGCAACTATTAATATTTTATTAGCTGCTGTTAGAGCTAAAGGAAAAACTGTTATTGAAAATGCCGCTAAAGAACCTGAAATTATTGATGTAGCTAACTTATTGACTAAAATGGGTGCTAAGATTAGGGGTGTAGGTACTGATACTATTACAATTGAGGGAGTAGATTATTTAGGTGGAACATTCCATGAAATTATTCCTGATCGTATTGAAGCAGGTACTTATTTAATTATTGCAGCTGCAATGGGAGAAAAAGTGGTTGTACAGAATATTATTCCACAACATTTAGAAGCTTTAATTTCTAAGTTAAAGGAAATGGGTGTGAAAATGGATATTGTTGGAGATAGTATTGTTGTGTATGGTGGACAACCATTAAGAGGAGTTAGTATTAAGACTCAGATTTATCCTGGTTTTGCTACTGATTTACAACAGCCTTTAACTGCTTTATTAACTCAAGCTATGGGGGAATCTTCAGTTATTGAAACTATTTATGTAGAAAGATTCAAACATTGTCAACAGTTAAATAAAATGGGAGCGCATATTGAATTGGGAGAAGCATGTAGTTTGATTTTTGGTAAAACATCATTACATGGTGCAAGAGTAGAAGCTACTGATTTAAGATGTGGTGCTGCTTTAGTTATAGCTGGTTTAATGGCTGATGGTGTAACTGAAATTTCTAATGTTTATCATATTGATAGAGGGTATGATAACATAGATCATAAGCTTATTACATTAGGGGCTAAAATCTCTAGATATATGGTTGAGGATTAATAAAAAAATAAATGAAAAAAGTATTGTATTTATCATTAATAAATGATAATATATGGTAGCGACTTACTTTGAAGTAGCAAATATTTCAAGGCGGAAGGAGAAAATAATCATGAAAAAAGGAATTCATCCAAATTACAAAAAAGTAAAAATTATCTGTACTTCATGTGGAAATGAATTTGAAGGTGGATCAGTATTAAACGAAATCCGTGTAGATACTTGTTCTAACTGTCATCCATTCTATACTGGTAAACAAAGATTTGCTAGTGCTGATGGACGTGTTGACAAATTCAATAAAAAATACGGTTTTAAATAAGATGAAGTATTTATGTACCAGCGATAGCTGGTACTTTTTCTTTGCAAAGAAAAAGAGCTACAACATTATAGCTCTAAAATGTATTAATATGTTTAATACTCTTCTTGAATAAAATTGAAGAACTAATAGCTGAAGCAGCCTCTGCAATAGGAAATGCTAGCCATACAAGATTTATATTTCCAGTTAAAGATAAAAAATATGCACAAGGTAGTAATATTGCAACTTGCCTTATTATAGAATTTATTAAACTATATGTACCTTTTCCCATAGCTTGAAATACGGCATTAATAATGATACAGTAACCAGCGATAGGGAAATGAATAGCAATAATTCTCAGTGCTGGAATTCCAAGTCTTAACAATTCATCAGAAGCATTAAATAATAACAATAAAGTTTCTGGAATAAGTTCAAAAACAATTAATCCTATAAACATAATAGAAACTGCTAGTATAATTGCGAACTTAATAACTTCAAATATTCTTTCTTTTTTTCTAGCTCCTAAGTTATAAGCAACAATTGGAATCATCCCATTGTTAATACCAAATATAGGCATAAAGATAAAACTTTGAAGTTTATAATATACACCAAATACAGCAGTAGCAGTAGTAGAAAATGAAATAAGTATTTTGTTCATACTAAAGTTCATAACACTACTTATTGATTGCATGACAATAGAAGGTAAACCTACTGCAAAAATTTGTTTTAAAATATGATAATTAAACTTAAAGCCAACAAAACTGAATGTAATATCAGGATTATGTTTAATGTTAAAATAAATAGCTAATAACATAGCAATTATTTGACCAATAACTGTTGCGAGTGCAGCACCGGCAATTCCCATTTTTGGTAATCCAAAGTAACCAAAGATAAGAATAGGATCTAAAATAATATTGATAATAGCTCCTAATCCTTGAGTAATCATTGTAAAAATAGTTCTCCCAGTAGCTTGCAATAAGCGTTCAAATAAGAATTGTCCAAACAAACCAAATGAGCATCCTACAACAATCATGGCATAATTAGTACCACCCTGAATAATTTCTATATTTGTTGTTTGAATACTAAAGAATAAATGAGATAAAGTTAATCCACCTGCCATAAATATAGCAGAAATAATCATGTAAATAACTATAGCATGTGTGGCAGTCTGATTAACATATTCTTTATTTTTTTCTCCTAAACTTCTAGAAAGTAATGCATTAACACCTACAGCTGTTCCACTAGCAAAAGCTATCATTAAATTTTGCAGGGGAAATGCTAGTGATACAGCAGTTAATGCATTTTCACTTATTTGTGCAACAAAAATACTATCAACAATATTATATAATGCTTGTACAAGCATTGAAATAATCATGGGTAAAGACATTGTGACTAAAAGCCTATTGACAGGCATAATACCCATTTTATTTTCGTTACTCATTGTTAGCCTTTTTTATACAAATCAACAATGATATCAGCAACTGTTTCAATACCTAAATCACTATTGATTGTTAGATCAAAGTTCTTTAATTGTCCCCATTTCTTAGTTGTATAGTAATTATAGTAATTACTTCTTCTCTTATCTTGCTTTTTTACAAATTTAACATAATCGTCATGTTCTTCTTTATAGTCTTCTTTAACTCTTTTTACTCTTGATTCAAGAGGTGCATGAATAAATACTGTTAAAACTTCATCAAAGTCTTCTAATACATAGTCAGCACAACCATTAACAATAATACAAGCTTTATCTTCTTTAGCAAGATGTCTAATGATTTTAGATTGTGTTGCAAAGACTTGATCGTTTAATGGTAATTGGAAAGAAGATGAAGACATTGTATAAATGAAACTAGAGCTTCTTTCACTAGCTGCTTTTCTTATTGTGTCAATATCAAAACCTAATTCTAAAGCAGCTAAATCAATAATCTGATTATCATAATAAATTAAGTTTAGTTTTTCTGCAACTCTCTGTGCAATTAATCTACCACCAGAACCATATTCTCTGGCTACCGTAATAATTTTCTTAGGCATAAAAATTCCTCCCTTGATAATTATATTCTAACATAAATAGACTATTCTTTTAAGATTTTTCAGAAACTAAAAAAGGAATTAGAAAGAAATATATTTTATTAGAATGTTGATAGTAATAAACTATATAACTTAACTTGATAAAACTTGTAGAGAATTGTTATAATATGCAAAGGAGGATTGAAAAATGGAATTTCATGTTCTGGCAAGTGGTTCTAAAGGTAATGCGACATTTGTATATGAGAATAATACAGGTATATTAATAGATTGTGGTATTTCAAAAAAACAGTTGTTATATAGACTAAAAGAAGTTGGATATAATGAAAGAGATATTGATTACGTGTTTTTAACACATGATCATCATGATCATGATAAGAATATACATATATTTAATAAAGATATAATTTATACTGCTAAAAAGAATATTATAGATATAGATGATTATCATACATTAGTTCCTTATAATCATTATACTTTTGGTAGTATGGATGTTTTTGTATTAAGAACTTCTCATGATGCTAGTGATCCTATTGGATTTATATTCAGTGGAGATGAGACTTTATTGTATATGACGGATACTGGTTATGTAACGCAGAAGAATAGAGAGTATATGCATAATCTTGATTACTATATTATAGAGAGTAATCATGATATAGAGATGTTAATGAATACAAAGAGACCATTGTTCTTAAAGAATCGTATTTTAAATGATAAGGGACATTTAAATAATGAATATAGTGCTAGGTTAATGTGTGAAGTGATAGGAGATAAGACGAAGGAAATTATCTTAGCTCACTTATCGCAAGAAGCAAATACAGAAGAGAAAGCATTAGAAACATATTATTCTATATTTAGAGATCAAGGTATTGATTTTGATGTGAATAATATTAAAGCTGCATCCCAAGTGAGTGTAGTTTCAGGAGGTAGTAAAAATGAAGATTAAGATTATTAGTGTGGGTAAATTAAAAGAAAAGTATTTAGTAGATGGGGTTAATGAATATATTAAAAGATTAGGTGCTTATACTAAGGTAGAAGTCTATGAAGTTGCAGATGAAAAGATTCCAAATAATCCTTCTTTGGCAGATGAATCATTAGTTAAAGTCAAAGAAGGAAGAAGAGTATTAGATAAAGTCAAACAAGATGATTATATGATATTACTAGATGTTCAAGGTAAGAAGTTAGATTCTATTAAGTTTTCTAAACATATAGAAAACTTAATGATTGATGGTAAAAGTTCTATCGTATTTGTGATAGGAGGTTCTTTAGGACACTGTCAAGAAGTCTATGATAGAGCTAATTATAAGCTATCTTTCTCTGATATGACATTTCCACATCAGTTAATGAAACTTATGTTAGTAGAACAAATTTATAGAGCATTTAAGATTATTAATAATGAAACATATCATAAGTAAGTATTAACTCTCCAAATATGGGGAGTTTTTTGCTGTTTATGGAGTATTGGTAGAGATTAAGATTTAAGCTTAATGTAATTATTTATATATAATACGCGAAAATTACAATTTTTATTTTGGGAGGAAAAAATATATAAGGTAGTAAAGAAAAGATTTTGGATAAAAATAAGATTGATCAAGCAAAGAATATAATAGTATAAGAAACAGCAATTTAGGCAAGAAGATATCAGATAAATCAAAAGTATTGATGACTAAATCTAAAGACATTGTTGCTAAAGTAATAAAAGAAAATAATGATACAATTATTTAAAAATTAAAATTAAGCTATATAGAAAACTTACTATATAAAAAGCTAATAATGAATATTTAATCATTGTTTGTTATATAATATTATAAAATATACTTTGAAAAGTTAAGAAAAAATATAAAAAACATAAAATATATTTTAATATTTGACTGAAATTATAGTGGATGTTAAAATAGGATTAAAGAAAGGAGAGGTTGCTGTGAGAAAATATATAGAAAGACCCATATATTTAAATAAACTCATTCGTTTAAAAGATAAACAATTGATAAAAGTTATAACTGGTATTAGAAGATGTGGTAATAATGTAAAGTTGAATATAATGTAAAGTAGAAGTTAAAAACCTTGATTTTATGAGGAAATTAACGAAAACTACTTTACATTATTTTTTTATTGCTTTGATAAATTTGCTAGCCACTCCATTAAATCTTTATTC
>JAXJVS010000041.1:0-1557 GCA_036308445.1 Bacilli bacterium
ATATAACTGGATTTTTATGCAATAAAAGTGAAGGGACTTTTAATGAGTGGTAGGTTATGTTTTATAACACCTATTAGTGAGATTTTTCTCATTGCATATCTATGATGATGAGTGATGGTTCTAACACATCGATAAAAAGTAATCAAGAAGCAAAAACGAGGAGTCCAGCTCCTCGTTTATTTATTGAAATATTCTTTTGTTGTTTTAGTGACTACAGGAGATAAAATGAGTAATGCTATTAAGTTAGGAATAGCCATAAAACCATTTAATGTATCGGCAATTAGCCATACGATATCTAATTGTAAACAAGCTCCTACAATCACAAAGAAGATAAACATGAATTGATAAGGTTTAATACTCTTATATCCAAATAAATATTCAAAACATCTTGTACCATATAATGCCCAGCTTAGAATTGTAGATAAGGCAAATAATGTAATACAGATAGAAATGATAAGTGATCCTAATTGATTACCAAAAACATTACCTATACTTGAAGATATTAAATCAATACCTGCGTTATTACCCCAAGGAATATGAACACCATTGAAATAACCGCATAACAAGATGGAAGCAGTTAATGTACAAATAACAATTGTATCCATAAAGTTTCAAAAATACCATATAATCCTTGTTTAACAGGTTCAGTTTCACAGGTAGAAGCATGAGCCATAGGTGCAGTTTCTAAACCAGCTTCATTATAGAAGACACCACGTCCTACACCATTTCTAATAGTAGACATGATTGTAATTCCGACTCCGCCACCAATAGCGGCTTTTGCATTAAAAGCTCCTTGGACGATGATTTTTATGATATCATCAACATATTGAATATTTCAAATAACGACAATAATTCCTACAAGTACATAAACACATGCCATAATAGGTACTAACTTCTCAGTAACACGTCCTATACGTTTTATACCACCAAATAATACTAAGCCAGAAATAACTGCAACAATACCACCAATAACAAGACTAGTAAAGGGAATACTTTAATCTAACATTATAAATGTTGGTATATTTACTCCAAAAGAAGCAATCGTAGTATTGATGGAACTAGCAATCGTATTAATTTGTGTCATACCTCCAGTACCAATTGCTGCAAAAGCTCCTAAGAAACAAAATAATACAGCTAAGAACTGAAGATGAGAACCTAAACCATTTTTAATATAGTACATCGGACCGCCCACCCATTCACCTTTTTTGTTTCTTTCACGATATTTAACTGCTAATGCTATTTCTGAATATTTTGTTGCCATACCAAGTATTGCAGATACCCACATCCAGAAAACGGCTCCTGGTCCACCAATCGCAATAGCACCAGTTACTCCAGTAATATTACCAGTTCTTACTGTTGCAGCCAAAGCAGTTGTAATAGTTTGAAAAGGAGTGATTTCTCCTTCTCCTGCATCACTTTTGGTAAAAATTTTGCCAATTGTATTTTTCATGGCATAGCCAAATTTTTTGAATTGGATAAAGCCTAATTTAATACTTATATAAATACCTGTACCAACCAATAAAATTAACATCCATGGTCCCCAGGCAATTCCATTTA
>JAXJVS010000042.1:0-71353 GCA_036308445.1 Bacilli bacterium
GCCATAAGAAGTCAGATGAAGTCATAGTAGGTAGAGATACTGAAGGACTGAAACGTTTATAGAGTGCAAATCACTATAAGCAATGCCTGGATAATCCGAAAATGAGGATAGCCTAGAATGGATATTATATACTTTAAGCATCAAGTTGCAAAGCAACCGGCTGTTGCTGTCAATTCGATAAACTGTAATTTGTATTATCGCTTTTTATAATCTATATTTGCTAATCTTGCTTGTTTGCACAAGTCTTTTGCTTGAATTTTATACATTTTTCCATCTTTAATTGTATAAGTTCCACATTGCCTAAATTCAAAATTAACATTAGTTCTTATACATTGTTCTCTAATATCTAAAACCCAATCATAATTAAATGGACGAGCATTATAATCAGATTCTCCACCAACTACAACAAGTTCAATATCAGCAAGATATTTCTCGATATTTATTTTTTCAAGTAATGGTTGTGCTGTTATACATTTATACTTTATTGGTAATGCTTTAAATATAGATAATTTATAATCAGCATTTTTTTGGTTTTCTATAGTACAGCAAACAATAACATTGTCATAACCATCTTTCCAATCATCTGGAATGCATTTTTCAAATCTATCAATTCTTTTTGTTAAAAACAAAAAAGTACAATCTTGCCTTTCTTTAATCATCTTCCAACATTCTTTTCTCCACTCATCGGCTTCTTCAATAAAGAAATCTGTAGAAAAACAAGTATATACTAATCCAGACTTCATTTTATAATTACCATTTTTTAATTTATCAACTGGTTTATAAAAGTCTTTTGTTTTAACTATATCATTTGTATTAATGTTTCTTTTGTAATCACCTTTATGAATATAACAATGCAAGCACCCATCACTACATTTTTTACATCCGCGCCAAGGATTCCACATTGACATATGATCAGCTCACTTTCAAATTCTTATTTGTAGGGATGTTCATAATCCCTAGCTTGAGCATATTTTATCATAATATGGGTTTAAATTCATTAAATAGAGAATTAATTCTACAAATAATTAATGTTTAGTAATAACTTTCAATGGTTATGTTACAACTATAAATATGAGTTGTTTCTTTTGATTTTTTCTTAAGCTTTTTTGTATGTATATAACCAACTCTATGATAATGAGGATCTGGATTTCCTAGATGTCCTTTATCATATGTAATGTTGTTTCTTTCAAAAACATATATAATTTCCCATTCTAAGTTTTTAAAGTATGAAACTATTTCATGTTTTAAGGATTAGAGTTATGTTAGTGCTCTTTATTATCATTTAAGGGTAGGTGGTAATAAATATAGATACTACCATTAATTTTTGCTGCTTTTTGTAACTTTTTAATTTTTTGTTCAATAGTTAACTTACTATTACAATCTCTATGTAGTGATCTATGAACATAAATAAAGTCGTATTTCTTATTTGAATTTGAAGTATAGAAGTTTTCATTAATGACTTCTATATCATCTGAATAAGCATATGCATTTAATCGTTTGGTTAATCCATATATATGTAATTCTTTATTGTTGTTTAAAACTGTACCGCCATCAATAAATAAAGAATTAGGTTCATAAGCTGTTACTATCATATCTCTTGATAATATAGGTGGGATATTCCATCCATCTAATGCATCAGGTGCTAAACTGGATGATCCTTTCTATATGGTATCAGTAATTATGTATGCTGTTTTGAAACTATCTCCAAAAATACTACCAATTTTTTTGTTTTCATAATGTTACTCCATTTCTGCAACTCGATTCTAGAGATTTTTTTGAAATTAGGGTGGCTATAACCGCTTATAATTACTATATACAACAACTTGTCTCAGGTGTAACTTTACCTTTAATGAGCTATGGTGGAACTAGCCTTACAATAACTTTGGTAAGTATTGGCATTATGATTAATATCTTTAAACAAATTAAAAAGAATCCTTAATTATGTAAGGATTCTTCAAAGATTAAGGTCTTAATCCCATTCCGCCTTCAAGTGTAATAGTTTCACCACTCATGTATTTAAAATCAGGATTTGCTAATTGGACACAAACACGACCGATTTCTTTTTCAGCATCTCCATAATGTCCCATAGGTGGCATTTTTACATTAGCTTTGAAAGCTTCTGGATAAGCATTTTCAAATTGTTCTAATTGTGTTGTCCAAGCTAAAGGACATACAATATTAACATTAATCTTGTCTTGTCCCCATTCAGTTGCAGCAACACGTGTTAAACCGCGAATACCTTCTTTGGCAGCAGCATAAGCACATTGACCGAAGTTACCAAATAAACCAGCACCAGATGCAAAGTTGATAACAGTTCCTTGTGTTTTTCTTAAATAAGGATAACATGCTTTCATATAATAAAATGTTGCATATAAACCAGAATATAAAGCTAAATCAAATTGTTTAGTAGAGTGACTAGCGATAGGTACTCCTGAAGCACTTGCTTGTGCATTGTTGATAAGAACATCAATTTGTCCGAATTCTTCAATTGTTTTCTTTACAACATTCTCTACGATTGCTTCGTTATCATTTTCAGCTGAGATATCTGCTTGAAGAATTAGAACTTTAATACCATATAATCTTTCTAGTTCTTCTTTAGCTTCTTCTAACTTTTTCATGTTTCTACCTGTAATAACAAGATTAGCACCTTCTTTAGCATATGCAGTCGCAATACCATATCCAATAGATCCGCATCTACCGTCTTGTAATACAGCACGACCAGCACCGGTGATAATAGCAGTTTTACCTTTTAAAAATCCCATTTTAAATTTCCCCCTAACATATAAATAAAATACGGTATCAATGTTAACATTTTCACAAAATGTAGTCAATTATAATTTTTATGATGACAGAATAATATGTATGAACATATTAAGAAAATGAAAAAATATAATTATAAAAATCTTTTTTATGAGTTGAATAAAATAGAATCATTTAGTAATATAAAGATACTTTTATTAATAATAGGAATTGTGATTAATATATCTAATTCTAAAAATATATGTTATAATATAAAAAGCGAGGAGTGATAATATGAAAGTTATTGTAAGTGCTGGAGGAACAGGAGGACATTTATATCCTGCTTTAGCTTTAGTGGAATATATAAAAAAACAAGAAAGAGATGCTGAGTTTTTATTTGTTGGAACAACTGATCGTTTAGAATCTAAAGTGGTTCCTGAATTAGGGTATGATTATGTTGGATTGAATGTCAAAGGATTGGTAGGAAATCCTATTCAAAAAATAAAGAATGCAATGATTTTTGTGAAATCATTAAGTGAATCAAAAAAGATTTTAAAGAAATTTAAACCAGATATTGTAGTAGGCTTTGGTGGATATCCTAGTGCTAGTATTGTTTTAGCTGCTCAAAGAATGGGTATTAAAACGATGATACATGAGCAAAATTCTATTATTGGTTTAACAAATAAAATTTTAATAAAAAAAGTTGATAAAATTGTTTGCTGTTATGAAAAAGCATTAAATGAATTTCCAAAAGAAAAAACTTATTTATTAGGGAATCCAAGAGCAAGTGTTATAAGTGAATCAACATTGAGAGATGTGCATGATATTTATAATATAGACAAAGGTAGAAAAGTATTAGTTATTGTTATGGGAAGTCTAGGTTCTGCTACTGTAAATAATGTGATGAAAGAAGCATTAGAAAAAATGCAGCATGAAGAGTATGATGTTATTTTTGCAACAGGACAAGCTCATTATGAAAAACTAAAAGAAGAAATGAACAATTTATCTTCTTCAATTCATGTATTACCTTATATTGAAGATATGCCTAGTGTTCTTGCTAGTAGTGATTTAGTTGTATCTCGTGGAGGCGCTACAACTTTAGCTGAGATTACTGCATTAGGGACACCGGCTATTGTTATTCCTAGTCCTTATGTAGTTGCTAATCATCAAGAATACAATGCTAAGGAATTGAGTGATAAACAAGCAGCTTATTTATTATTAGAAAAAGATTTAAATGCTAATACATTCGTTGAAAAAGTGAATGAATATATGTATAATCCGATTAAATTAGATGTCTTAAAAACAAATGCTAAATCATTAGGTAAACCCAATGCTTGTAAAGATATTTATGATTTAATCAAGAAAACGTTAGAAAGGAAGTAAAATATGGATTTTAATAAAATCATTTATGATCTTGTTGAATTAAATGTTGGAGAAATTTTTGAAAACGAACCAATGTATAAACATACAACTTTTAAGGTTGGTGGACCTGCAAAGATATTTGTAAAGATTAAAAGTATCGAAGCAATTCAAAAGGCTAAAAAATATTGTAAAGAAAAGAATATTAAACATATGATTGTTGGTAAAGGTTCTGATTTATTATTTTCAGACAAGGAATATGAAGGTGTTATCTTTTCGTTGGAAGCGTTAAACAAAGTTTCAATTAATGGAATAGAAGTTAAAGTACAAGCAGGGACAGGACTTATTCCATTAGCTTATCAATGTGCTAAAACTGGACTTTCTGGTTTTGAATTTGCTGGAGGAATTCCTGGAACCATTGGTGGTGGCGTATTCATGAATGCTGGAGCTTATAAATATTGTATAGCTGATATTTTTAAGGAAGCATTAATTTTAAATGATAATCAGGAATTGGTTACTTTAAGTAAAGAAGAAATGTGTTTTGATTATCGTACTTCCATTTTACAAAAACATCCAGATTGGATTTTGTTAGAAGCTACCTTTACAATGAACCCAAAAGATCCTCAAGAAATTATGGCTGTTTTAGATAAAAGAAAAGAAAAAAGAATGGCGACTCAGCCCTGGAATTTACCTAGTGCAGGTAGTGTATTTAGAAATCCAGATGCTAAAGGGGCATGGAAATATATTGATGAATGTGGTTTAAGAGGATATGAAATAGGAGGGGCACAAGTTTCTCCTAAACATTCTAATTTTATTGTTAATAATGGTTATGCAAGTGCTATGGATATCCTTGATTTGATTCTATTGGTTGAGAAAACAGTATTTAATAAATTTAATATTGAGTTAAGAAAAGAAGTTATCTTAGTTAACTGGGAGGAGTAGGTGATATTCTTGGCTAAAGAATATTATTATAATGAACATGATGAAAATCAGGTTACAAAATTGTATAAAAAGAAAAAAAAGAAGAAGCTAAAACGTAAGTTTAAGGTGTTCTGCTTGTTTGTGGTTATATTATTAATAGTTGGGTATTTTGTAAGTGATGTATCAAAAGTAAAAACTATTAGTGTTGTAGGAAATAAAGACGTTAATAAAGAATCAATTAAGGAAGCAGCTGGAATTACTAAACAAACCACATATTTATTTATTGATAAAAGTAAGGTTGAAGATGCTATTAAACAAGTTGCTCTCGTTAAAAAGGCTGAGGTTACTTATGATATTTTGGGTAATGTAACTATAAAAATAGAGGAATCTAATAAAGTAGCGTATTGTGTTATTGATAAGAAAACTTATGTGATTGATGAATTGGGAAGTGTAGTGGAAGCTAAAGATGAATCTGTAATAGAAACATTAAAGACTAGCCCAAAATTATCAAATTTTAAAACATTAGAGTTCTTAGAAACGTTCGCAAAAGCATATGCCGGAATACCCGAAATTATTAAAAATGAGACAAGTGATATCATTTATTCACCTAAAGATGCAGATGAAACAAGAATAGAATTTGTTTTAGATAATGGTAAAAAACTTATCGTGCGAGTAGAAGATATGGCTAATCAGTTATCTAGATTTTCTTATGAAGCATTTATGACAACATATGATGATAAATGTGTATTTGAATTTCTAGGTGAAAAAAATGTGTATATGAGAGAATGTGAAGATGATGAATAATCATCTTCTTTTTGTTTTAAACTTTTTTGAGACAAATTCGGGATAAATTCGAAACAAACTTGAGACCATTTTGTTCTTCGTGTGTGGTATAATAAATATGTTACTTTTTGCCCTTAGAAAGGAGTCTTATATGATAGTTATAGTAATTTTGTTTGGAATTTGTATTGGTAGTTTTGTGAATGTGGTGATCTATCGCTTCCCTTTAGGATTAGATTTTGTTAGAGGGAGAAGTTTTTGTCCTCATTGTCATCATCAATTGAATTGGCAAGATTTAATTCCTGTTTTTAGCTGGATTTTAGTAAGGGGAAAATGTAGGCATTGTAAGAGTGAAATTTCTATCAGATATATGATAATAGAAATAATGAGTGGTATACTTGCGTTTATTTGTTTTCATCAATTTGGTATTTCTTTTATGATGATATTTAGTTTTATTTTGAGTATGATTTTATTATGTATTAGTGTTATTGATATAGATACCATGATTATTTATGGGAGATTTATTTTGTGCTGTTTGATCTGTAGTATTATTTCTTTGTGGTTTGATCAGAATTTTATTGATAAAATGATAGGTTTTTTTATTGCTAGTGTACCAATGTTAGTTTTAAATTTATTTAAAGAATGTTTTGGTGGTGGTGATATCAAATTAATAGCAGTTAATGGTTTTTTATTAGGATGGAAGAGAACACTTATTGCAATGTATATAGCTTTTATTCTTGGTGGTATTTATGCTTTTTGTTTAATAATAAGAAAGAAAATAAAGATAAATCAATATATTGCTTTTGGTCCGTTTTTATGTATAGGAATCTTTGTTTCGTGGTTATATGGTTATCATTTGATTTACTTTTTTTTCTTCTAAAAAAGTTCAAAAGATGTTGAAAAAAATGTAAAGAAATGCTATTCTATTAATGGTTATACAACTGACGGAAGTGGAATTGACCACATGGAGTATAATTTTCAAGAGTCGACCGTCTGGGCAAGTGTCTGGACGAGTAGGCTCTTTTTTCGTTATTTGGAAGAATTACATTATATATTTTTGTTAGAAGTTGAGATTTTACTATATTTATGGTATAAAAGAGTTATGAAAAGTCTAGTTATACTTTCAATATGAAGGAGGAAATGATATATGCTTACAGATGTTGAAATTGCGCAAAGTGCTACAATGAAACCAATCAAAGAAATTGCTGCTAAAGTGGGATTAGATGAGGATGATTTAGAGTTATATGGAAAATATAAAGCTAAGATTTCTTTAGAAGCCATTTCTAAATTAAAGGATAATATAGATGGGAAATTAGTATTAGTTACTGCTATCAATCCTACTCCAGCTGGAGAAGGTAAAACAACAACTATGATTGGGTTATCTCAAGCTTTAAATAAGTTAGGAAAGAAATCTATTGTTGCTATGAGAGAACCAAGTTTAGGGCCTTGTTTTGGTATTAAAGGTGGAGCTGCTGGTGGTGGTTATGCTCAAGTTGTTCCTATGGAAGATATAAATTTACATTTTACTGGAGATATTCATGCGATTACAACTGCAAATAACTTAATTGCAGCCATGCTTGATAATTCTGTTCAACAAGGAAATCCATTAAATATTGATGTAAGACAAATTGTATGGAAAAGATGTGTTGACTTAAATGATAGAGCTTTAAGACATATTGTTTGTGGTTTAGGTGGTAAATTACAAGGTGTCCCTAGAGAAGATGGCTTTGATATTAGTGTTGCTAGTGAGGTTATGGCCATTTTATGTTTAGCTACTTCTTTAGATGATTTAAAGCAAAGAGCAAGTCGTATGATTGTTGCTTATAATTATGCTGGTGAACCTGTAACTGTTGATGATATTGGAGCAACAGGTGCTGTTACATTATTATTAAAAGATGCTATTAAACCTAATTTAGTACAAACTTTAGATCATACTCCTGTGTTTGTACATGGTGGTCCATTTGCTAATATTGCTCATGGATGTAATAGTGTTATGGCGACTAAATTAGCTATGAAGCTTGGTGATTATGCTATTACTGAAGCTGGTTTTGGAGCTGATTTAGGGGCAGAAAAATTCTTGGATATTAAATGTCGTCAAGCTGGTTTAAAACCAGATGCAGTTGTGATTGTGGCTACTGTACGTGCTTTAAAGATGCATGGTGGTGTTGCTAAAAAAGATTTAGGAGTAGAGAATTTAGATGCTTTAAGAGCTGGTATTGAGAATTTAGAAAAACATATTGAAAATATTCAAAAATATGGTTTACCAAGTGTAGTTGCTATTAATGCTTTCCCAACTGATAGCGAAGCTGAGTTACAGTTATTAAATGAAATCTGTAAAGCTAAAGGTGTTGATGTAGCTATTTCTAAAGTATGGGCACTAGGTGCTGATGGTGGTATCGAATTAGCTGAAAAATTATTAGATGTATTAGAAAATAAAGAAGCTAACTTTACACCAATTTATGAATTAGATATGCCAATTGCTGATAAAATTAAGACTATTGCAAAAGAAATCTACGGTGCAGATGATGTCGTATTTACAAAGAAAGTTTTAAATAAAATCAAAAAATATGAGGCTCAGGGATTAGGACATTTACCTATCTGTGTAGCTAAAACTCAATATTCTTTATCAGATGATCAAACATTATTAGGAAGACCAACTGGCTTTAAAGTAACTATTAATGAATTAATTCCTAATACTGGTGCAGGATTCTTAGTTGCAATTAGTGGGGATATTATGCGTATGCCTGGATTACCAAAAGTTCCTGCTGCTGTTAATATGGATATTGATGAAAATGGAAGAATAGTAGGATTATTCTAAAAGACACGTTTGTGTCTTTTGGTGTTTAAATATGAAAGGATAGATAAAATGAAAAAAGTTGCAATTATTATGGGCTCTACAAGTGATTTATCAAAAGTGGAGCCAGCTATTGAAATTCTTAAGAGCTATGATGTAGAAGTCAGTGTAAGATGTTTATCAGCACATCGTGCTCACATTGGTTTAAGCAATTTTATAAAGGAAACTGAAACAGATGGTACTGAAGTGATTATTGCTGCTGCTGGAATGGCAGCTGCTTTACCTGGCGTAGTTGCTTCTCAAACAGTATTACCAGTTATTGGTGTACCTATTAGTGGTTCTACATTAGATGGAATGGATGCTTTGTTGTCAATTGTTCAGATGCCTTCTGGTATTCCGGTTGCTACTGTGGCAATTAATGGAAGCAAGAATGCTGCTTATTTAGCACTTCAGATTATGGCTATTAAACATGAAGATATTAAGAATCAGTTATTAGATTATCGTAAAGAAATGGAAGTTGGCGCTATGAAAGCTAACGAAGAAGTTATTGAAAAATATAAATAGGAGGATAAGAAAAATGAAATTATTGTATGAAGGAAAAGCAAAACAAGTTTATGAAACAGAAAATAGTGATGAATATGTGATTCACTATAAAGATGATGCTACTGCTGGTAATGGGGTTAAACATGATCAATTTGAAGGAAAAGGTGTATTAAATAACACTATTTCTTGTATTATTTTTGATATGTTAGAAGAAGCTGGAATCAAAACTCATATGATTGAAAAAATCAATGAAAGAGATATTAGAGTTAAGAAAGTGGATATCTTCCCATTAGAAGTTATTATTAGAAATATTACTACTGGTTCTTTCTGTAAAAGATTAGGTGCTAAAGAAGGTATTGTATTAGCTGAACCAATCTTTGAAATTTGTTATAAAAATGATGAATATGGTGATCCATTAATTAATGATGATCATGCTGTTGCATTAGGTTTGGCTACTAGAGAAGAATTAGCTTATATTAGACAATCTACTTTAAAAATTAATGAATTATTAAAAGAGTTCTTCTTAAAATTAAATTTAAAATTAGTTGATTTTAAGATTGAATTTGGTAAAACATCAGATGGTGAAATTTTATTAGCTGATGAAATTTCTCCAGATTCTTGTCGTTTATGGGATGTAGATACAAATCAAAAATATGATAAAGATGTATTTAGACAAGATATTGGTGATTTAATTGAAACTTATAAAGCAGTTCTTGCAAGAATGGAAAATAAATAAATAAAGGAGATTAACAATGGATTATAAAAAAGCTGGTGTAGATATTGAAGCTGGATATAAATCAGTTGAATTAATGAAAAAACATGTTAAGGAAACAATGAGACCTGAAGTTTTAGGTGGATTAGGTGGATTTGCTGGAGCTTTTGATTTAAGTGGTATTAAAAATATGGAAGAACCAGTATTATTATCTGGAACTGATGGTTGTGGTACAAAGGTTAAATTAGCATTTGTCATGGATAAACATGATACTATTGGTATTGATGCTGTAGCTATGTGTGTTAATGATATTGCTTGTTCTGGTGGTGAACCTTTATTCTTCTTGGATTATATTGCATGTGGTAAAAATTATCCTGAAAAGATTGCAACTATCGTAAGTGGTGTTGCTCAAGGTTGTATTCAGTCTGAATGTGCTTTAGTTGGTGGAGAAACTGCTGAGCATCCAGGATTAATGCCTGAAGATGATTATGATTTAGCAGGATTCGCAGTTGGAGTTGTTGATAAGAAAGATATTATTGATGGTTCTAACATTAAACCTGGTGATACTTTGATTGGTATAGCTTCAAGTGGTGTTCATAGCAATGGTTTTTCATTGGTAAGAAAAGTGTTTGAAATGACGAAAGAATCTTTAGATACATATTATGATGAATTAGGTAAAACATTAGGAGAAGCTTTAATTGAACCTACAAGAATTTATGTTAAAGCTTTAAAGAATGTAAAAAATGCTGGAGTTAAGATTGAAGGTTGTTCACATATTACAGGTGGTGGATTCTTTGAAAATGTACCTAGAATGTTACCTGAAGGTATTAAAGCTATTATTAAGAAAGATAGTTATAAAGTTCCACCAATCTTTGGATTGATTGCGAAAAATGGTAATGTGGCTGAAGATATGATGTATAATACATTTAATATGGGATTAGGTATGGTTATTGCAGTGGATCCTAGTGATGTAGATAAGGCTATGAATGCAATTAAAGATGCTGGTGATCAATGTTATGTTGTTGGTCATGTTGTTTCTGGTGATAAAGGAGTAGAATTATGCTAAAGATAGCAGTATTTGTTTCTGGTGGAGGGACTGATTTACAATCAATTATTGATGCTGCTACTAATAAAGAAATCAATGTTGATATTAGATTGGTTATTTCTAATAGAAAGAAAGCATATGGATTAGAACGTGCTAAAAATGCTGGTATTAAAGCAGAGTGGATTAAGGATGAAGATATCATTCTTCAAAGATTAGAAGAAGAAGAGATTGACTTGATTGTATTAGCTGGTTATTTAGCTATTGTTTCAGAAAAGTTGATTAATAAGTATAAAAATAGAATTATTAATATTCATCCATCATTGATTCCTTCTTTCTGTGGTCCTGGTTTTTATGGTTTACATGTTCATGAAGCTGCACTTAAAAGAGGTGTTAAGGTAAGTGGCGCAACTGTTCATATTGTTTCACCTGTTGTAGATGGTGGACCAATTATCTTACAGGAAGCAGTAGATATTTCTGATTTAAAGACTGCTGAAGATATTCAAGCGAGAGTATTAGAAATAGAACATCGTATTTTACCAAAGGCTGTTGGCTTATTTGCTGATAATAGAATTAAAATTGAAGATGAAAGGGTAGAGATATTATGAGAAGAGCATTAGTTTCTGTTACAAATAAAGATGGTGTTGTTGAATTTTGTAAAGGTCTTGAAAAGTTAGGTTTTGAAATTGTTTCTACAGGTGGAACAATGAAAAAATTAGTTGATGAAGGTGTTAAAGCTATTGCGATTGATGATGTTACAGGATTCCCTGAAATGTTAGATGGTAGAGTAAAAACTTTACATCCAAAAGTTCATGGTGGTTTATTATTTAGAAGAGATTTAGAAGAACATGTTAAGACTGTTGAAGAACATGGTATTATTCCTATTGATTTAGTATGTGTTAATTTATATGAATTTGAAAAAGCTTTAAAGGCAGGTAAGCCTATGGCTGATATGATTGAAAATATTGATATTGGTGGTCCTTCTATGATTAGAAGTGCTGCTAAAAACTTTAAAGATGTTTTAATTGTTACTGATCCTGCTGATTATGATAAAGTATTAGAAGCTTTAGAAAATAATACTGATGATTATGATTTTAGATTAAATTTAGCTTATAAAGCATTTAGTACTACAGGTGCTTATGATGCGATGATTTCTAGATATTTTGCAGGTGTTGTTGGTGATGAATTCCCAGATACTTTAAATATTTCTTTAAAGAAAGTAGAACATTTACGTTATGGTGAAAACTCTCAACAGGCAGCTAATAAATATGAAGATCCATTTGTTCAAAAATCATTATTAGATTATGAACAGTTACATGGTAAAGAAATTTCTTTCAATAATGTTAATGATTTATATGGCGCTGTTGCAGTTGTTAGAGAATTTGGTGATCAAATTGTGACTGCAGCTATTAAGCATTCTACTCCTTGTGGTGTAGCTATTGGTGAAACTGGATATGATTCTTATATGAAAGCTTATGAAGCTGATCCTCAATCTATCTTTGGTGGAATTGTTGCAGTTAATTATAAAGTAGATAAAGCTACAGCAGAGCAGATGCACAAGATTTTCTTAGAAATTGTAGCTGCTCCTGACTTTGATGATGATGCTTTAGAAGTTTTAAAGAAAAAGAAAAATTTACGTATTTTAAAATTAAAGAATTTAGATGCTAGAGAAGCTAAATATGATATAAAATATTTAGAAGGTAAAGTATTAGTTCAACAATTAAATAAAGAAATGATTAAAGAAATGAAAGTTGTAACTGATGCTCAACCTACAGTAACTCAATTATCAGATATGGAATTTGGTATGAAAGTTGTTAAATATGTAAAATCTAATGCTATTTGTATTGTTAAAAATGGTGTGACTTTAGCTATTGGTGGTGGACAAACTTCACGTGTATGGGCTTTAGAAAATGCTATTCATAATAATCAAGATAAAGATTTTGATGGTGCAGTTCTTGCAAGTGATGCTTTCTTCCCATTTAATGACTGTGTTCAAGTTGCAGTAGATGCTGGTATTAAAGCAATTATTCAACCAGGTGGTAGTGTAAGAGATCAAGATTCTATTGATTTATGTAATGAACATAATATCCCAATGGTATTTAGTGGATATAGACATTTTAGACACTAGGAGGATATCAATGAAAGTATTAATTATTGGAAGTGGTGGTCGTGAACATGCGATTGCTTATGCTTTAAATAAAAGTGAAAAAGTTGATGAAATTCATGCAATTCCAGGTAATCCTGGAATTGCTAAGATTGGGACTTGTCATAAAGGTAGTGTAGAAGATTTAGATGGTATTTTAAAATTTGTCGAAGAAAATGATATTAATTTTACAGTTATTGGTCCAGAAGTTCCTTTATGCATGGGATTAGCTGATTTATTAGAAGGTAAAGGTCATAAAGTTTTTGGTCCTACAAAAGTAGCTGCTACTTTAGAAGGAAGTAAAGCTTTCTCTAAGGATTTTATGGCGAGACATCATATTCCTACTGCTGCTTATAAAGAAGTCAACAGTTATGATGAGGCCGTAGAAGCTTTAGTTGATTTTTCTTATCCTGTTGTTGTTAAAGCTGATGGTTTAGCTGCAGGTAAAGGTGTTGTTATTTGTGAAGATGAGCAAATGGCAAAAGATACTTTAAAAGAGATGATGATTGAAGGTAGCTTAGATGGTGCTGGAAGTAAAGTTGTATTAGAAGAATTCTTAACTGGATTTGAATGTTCATTACTTTGCTTTGTAGATGGTGATACCATTGTACCAATGGTAAGTGCTAAAGATCATAAACAAGTATATGACGGAAATATTGGACCTAATACAGGAGGTATGGGAACTGTTTCACCTAATCCGTTTATGCCTGATAATATGGATGAAGTATTAAAGAAAGATATTTTAGATCCATTTATGGCTGGTTTAAAAGCAGATAATATGGATTATCGTGGAGTTGTATTTATTGGTTTAATGATTGAAAACAATAAAGCTAAAGTATTAGAATTTAATGTTCGTTTTGGTGATCCTGAAACTCAATCTATCCTACTTCGTTTAGATAGTGATTTATTTGATATTATGACAGCTGTATCAACGAGAACATTAAATACTGTTGATGTGAAATGGAAAGATGAACATGTTGCATGTTTAGTGCTTGCTAGTGGGGGATATCCAGGAAGTTATGAGAAAGGTAAAGTCATTACTGGATTAGAAGATGTTGATGATGATATTATTGTTTTTCATGCTGGAACATCATTTAATGGAGATGATGTTGTGACAAGTGGAGGTCGTGTATTAAATATTTGTGCTTTAGGTTCTTCTTTAGAAGAAACAAGAGAAAAAGTATACAAGGCTGCTGATGTTATTGATTTTGAAGGTAAATATTATCGTAAAGATATTGGTCTTAATTAATGGGGTGAAATGATGAATAAAGTTTATCGTATTTATGTAGAAAAAAGAAAAGAGTTTGCTGTAGAGGCTGCTGAAATCTTAGAAAACTTAAAAACACAATTAAAATTGAGTGATTTAGAAGCTTTAAGTGTTGTTAATCGTTATGATGTCCAAGGTGTTAGTGAAGAAGTATTGAATCAGGGAATTCCTACTATTTTAGCAGAACCTATGGTTGATGATGTTTTAATGGAAGATTATCCAGTAAGTGATGGATCAATTGTGTTTGCAATTGAGTATCTTCCTGGTCAATATGATCAAAGAGCTGATGCTTGTGAACAATGTTTTCAATTATTAACTGGAGAAAAGAATGTTAAAGTTAAATGTGCTAAGTTAATTGTATTAACTGGTGAATTAACAAAAGAGGATGTCAAACGTGTTCAAAACTATTTAATCAATCCGGTAGATCAGAGATTAGCTAATTTAGCAAAACCTGAAGATTTAGCAGATACTGAAGTGGTGATTAATCCTGTACCAGTAATTGAAGGATTTATTAACTTTGATGACGAACAATTACATCAGTATATTAAAGATAATGGCATGGCTATGAACTATGATGATCTTAAAGTTACACAGGATTATTTTAAAGATGAAGAACATAGAGATCCTACTGAAACTGAATTAAAGGTATTAGATACATATTGGTCTGATCATTGTCGTCATACAACATTTGCAACTATTATTACTGATTTAGATATTGAAAGTGGAGCTTTCAAAGAAATATTAGCTAAAGATGTTGAAGATTATAAAACTTCTAGACATTTAGTTTATGGAGTAGATACAAAACGTCCATTAACTTTAATGGATTTAGCAACTATCTCTATGAAAGAATTAAGAAAAACAGGATATTTAGATGATTTAGAAGTTTCTGAAGAAATTAATGCTTGTTCAGTTGAATTGAAAGTCCACACAACAGATGGTGAAGAAGACTGGTTATTAATGTTTAAAAATGAAACACATAACCACCCAACAGAAATTGAACCTTTTGGGGGAGCTGCAACTTGTTTAGGTGGAGCTATTCGTGATCCATTATCTGGTCGAGCATATGTATATCAATCTATGCGTATCACTGGTGCAGGTGATCCTAGAAAATCATTAGATGAAACTTTAAAAGGAAAACTTCCTCAAAGAAAAATCTGTCAAGAAGCTGCTCATGGTTTTTCAAGCTATGGTAATCAGATTGGCTTGACTACTGGTTATGTTCATGAAATTTATGATGAAGGATATGTTGCGAAAAGAATGGAAGTGGGAGCAGTAGTAGCTGCTGCACCAAAAGAACAAGTGAAACGTTTAGAGCCTTTAAAAGATCATATTGTTTTATTGATTGGTGGTAGAACAGGTAGAGATGGTATTGGTGGAGCTACAGGTTCTTCTAAATCTCATGAGTTAAAAACAACTACAACTGCTGGAGCTGAGGTTCAAAAAGGAAATCCAGTAGAAGAAAGAAAAATTCAAAGATTATTTAGAAACAAAGCTGTTTCTGAAAAAATTATTAGATGTAATGACTTTGGAGCAGGTGGGGTCTGTGTAGCAGTAGGAGAGCTTGCACCAGGTTTAAATATTAATTTAGATGCTGTATTAAAGAAATATGAAGGGTTAACTGGTACTGAGTTAGCTATTTCTGAATCTCAAGAACGTATGGCAATCGTTATTGAAGAAAAAGATGAAGAATTTATTAAACAAGCATGTTTTGATGAAAACTTAGAAGTGGTAAGAGTTGCAGTTGTAACTGATAATAATCGTTTAACTATGAATTATTTAGGACAAACTGTAGTTGATATTGATAGAGCATTCTTAGATAAAAATGGTGCTTCTCGTCATCAGAACATAGAAGTTAAATTACCAGATTTCGAAAATACTCCTTTTGATGAAGTTAAACAAAATTCATTTATTGAAACTTCTAAGGAAGTATTAAGTCGTTTGTCTGTATGTGGTCAAAAAGGATTAATTGAAAGATTTGACTCTTCAATTGGTAATAATACTGTATTGTCACCTTTTGGTGGTAGAACTTTAAGAACTGAAACGGAAGGTATGGCTGCATTAATTCCTGTACTAGGTAAAGAAACAACAACATGTTCTATTATGAGTTATGGATATAATCCAGTTATTTCTAAATGGTCACCATATCATGGTAGTATGTATGCAATTGTTGAATCTGTAGCTAAGATTGTTGCTATGGGAGGAAATTATCATACAATTCGTTTCTCATTCCAGGAATATTTTGAAAAATTATTAGATGTTCCTTCTAAATGGGGTAAACCTTTTGCAGCATTACTAGGAGCTTATAGAGTACAATCTGAATTAAAATTACCTTCTATTGGTGGTAAAGATTCTATGTCTGGTTCTTTTGAAGATTTAGATGTTCCTCCGACATTAGTTTCATTTGCAATTACTGGCGGGGATGTTAAATATGTAATGACTCCGGAATTAAAAGAAGCAGGACATACTTTAGTGGAATTTGTATTACCTAAAGATGAATTCTATGTATATGATTTTGATGCATTAAAAGTTCAATATGATGCTATTATGGATTTAATGAAAGCTGGAAAAGTTTATAGTGCTTATACAGTTAAAGATGGTGGTATTATTGAAGCTGTTTATAAGATGGCGTTTGGTAATGCAGTAGGTGTTGAATTAAATAATGATTTAACACTAGAAACATTAGTTGAAAAGAATTATGGTAACATTATTGTTGAAGTAGAAAATGATGATGTTGTTGTATTAGAGAATACACGAATCATTGGTCATACAACTCATACTAATAGCATTGCTTATAACAATGAATTATTATCATTAGATGAAGCATATAAAGTATATGCTGATGTATTAGATGATGTATATCCTACAACTGCTATTGCTCCGACTCATGAAGTGATGATTAAAGATTGTAATGAAAGACCGGTATTAAAAGCTGCTAAAACTTACGATGAAGTTAATGTTGTTATTCCTGTATTCCCAGGAACGAACTGTGAATATGATTCAAAACGTGCTTTTGAAAAAGCTGGTGCAAAGGTTGAATTGGTATTGATTAGAAATAAAACAGAAGAAGATATTAAGAAATCTGTTGATGAATTAGAAGCTGCTATTAAAAATGCACAGATTATTATGATTCCAGGTGGATTTAGTGCTGGTGATGAACCAGAAGGTTCTGGTAAATTTATTGCAACAGTACTAAGAAATCCTAAATTAAGTAATGCTATTACTGATTTATTAGAAAATAGAGATGGTTTAATGATTGGTATTTGTAATGGATTCCAGGCTTTAGTGAAACTTGGATTATTGCCTTATGGTAAGATTAAAACTATGGATAAAAATGATCCAACATTAACATTTAATACGATTGGTCGTCACTTATCTCAAATGGTTAATACAAGAATTACTTCTATCAAATCTCCTTGGTTAGCAAATGTAAAAGTAGGGGATATTCATACTGTACCTATCAGTCATGGTGAAGGTCGTTTTGTTGCACCAAAAGAAGTATTAGAAGAATTATTTGAAAATGGTCAAGTATTTAGTCAGTATGTGGATGAGAAAGGTCAACCGACAATGGTTTCTCCTTATAATCCTAATGGTTCTATGATGGCTATAGAGGGTATTGTATCTAAAGATGGTAGAGTTATTGGAAAGATGGCTCATAGTGAACGTCAAGGAGATAATAGAAATAAGAATATTTATGGTGAAATGGATCAGTTATTATTTGAAGCTGGTGTAAATTATTTTAAAGGTGGTAAATAAATGGAAAGACAAGAATTTGAAAGCTTAACTCTTTGTCCTTTGGATGGTCGTTATTCTGGTATTAAAGATGCTTTAGGTGAATATTTTAGTGAATATGCTTTAGTTAAATATAGAGTTTTTGTTGAAATTCAATGGTTAAAGTTTTTAATTGAAAATATTGATAGTGATATTTTAGCAAAATTCAATAAAGATGAAATGAATAAAATTGAAGCTATTTCAAGTGAATTTAATTATGAATCTTTTAAAGCAATTAAAGATATTGAGTCAGTAACTCGTCATGATGTGAAAGCTGTTGAATACTTTATTGGTAATTGTTTAAAAGAATTGGGATATGATTATTTGATTAGCTTTGTTCATATTGGATGTACTTCTGAAGATATTAATAATACATCTTATGCTTGCATGTTAAAATATGGATTAAAAAATGTATGGTTACCAAAAGCAAAAGAATTTGCTGAAATCATTAACAATTGGGCAGAAGAACATAAAGATGATGCTATGTTAGCACATACACATGGACAACCTGCAACTCCAACTACAATTGGAAAAGAATTTAAAGTTTACGCTTACCGTTTTTTATCAAGCATTGAGAATGTTGAGAGTATTAAGATTAAGGCTAAGTTTAATGGCGCTACAGGAAATTATAGTGCTATTTTAACAGCTTTCCCTAATACTGATTGGCAATCTATGTCTAAGAAATTTGTTGAAGAATATTTAGGGTTGACTTTTAATCCT
Organism: Bacilli bacterium; assembly: GCA_036308445.1. Lineage (GTDB taxonomy): Bacteria > Bacillota_I > Bacilli_A > Erysipelotrichales > Coprobacillaceae > MGBC113645. The sequence continues at coordinate 18,789 of JAXJVS010000042.1, forward strand.
TTGACAACTCAGATTGAAAGTCATGACTATACTTGTCATATCTTAGATGGTATTCGTCATTTTAATAATGTATTAGTTGATTTTGATGTTGATATGTGGTTATACATTTCTATGGAATACTTTAAACAAATTCCTGTTAAAGGTGAAGTAGGAAGTAGTACTATGCCTCATAAGGTTAATCCTATTCGTTTTGAAAATAGTGAAGCTAATGTAGATATGTCTAATAATATTTGTGTAGCTTTATCTAACAAATTACCTAGATCAAGAATGCAAAGAGATTTATCTGATTCTTCTAGTCAAAGAAACATCGGTTTAGCATTTGGTTATTCTTTACAAGCTGTTAATGAAACAATGAATGGTTTAGCTAAATGTGTGGTTAATAAGGAAAAGTTAGCTTCTGATTTAAATGAAAAATGGGAAGTATTAGCAGAACCTATTCAAACAATGCTTAGAAAATATGGTGTACCAGATGCTTATGATACTTTAAAAGCATTAACAAGAGGTAAAAATATTTCTAAAGAAGATATTTTGAAATTTGCAGAAAGTTTAGATATGTTAAGCGAAGAAGATCGTGCTACTTTGGTTAACATGACTCCTGCTTCTTATATTGGTTTAGCGGATAAATTAGCTCAATTAAAGTTACAATAATATAAATTAACACCCAATTGATTTGGGTGTTAATTTTATGTAAAATCAATTTTAAAAGGTTAGTTAATAATATTATAAGTAAAATGAAATAAGTAAATTGTTTGTTAAGAAATGTTAAGATTGTGTTAAGAATATTTACGTTGAGTGAAGATTGTGTTAATCTTTGCTTAGTAATATAGGAGGTTTTATCTATGGATATAACAAATATATTTTCTATGGCTGGTGGATTAGCATTATTTTTATATGGTATGAATATGATGTCTAATGGTCTAGAACTAGCTGCAGGAAATAAAATGCAAGCAATATTAGAAAAATTAACGTCAAATCGTTTTTTAGGAGTTATCGTTGGAGCTTTGATTACAGCTTTAATTCAATCTTCATCTGCAACTACTGTTATGGCTGTGGGATTTGTTAATTCAGGTTTAATGAAACTTGAGAATGCTGTTTGGGTTATTATGGGAGCTAACATTGGGACAACAATTACGGGACAATTAATTGCTATTGATATTACAGCAATTGCTCCGGTTATTGCTTTTATTGGTGTGGCAATGATTGTTTTCTTTAAAAGTGAAAAACTTGATGCTTTTGGATCGATTTTTGCAGGTTTAGGGGTATTATTTATGGGTATGGATATGATGTCGGCTGCGATGTCACCTCTTAGAGAAATGCCTGAATTTGTTAATATCATTACTAAGTTTGAAAATCCTTTAATTGGTATCTTAGTTGGTGCAGGATTTACGGCTATTATTCAAAGTTCATCTGCATCGGTTGGTATTTTACAAGCCTTAGCAATGTCTGGGGTCATTACTTTACCATCTGCTATTTATGTATTATTTGGACAAAATATTGGAACATGTATTACTTCTGTTATTGCTTCTATTGGAACAAATAGAAATGCAAAACGTACTACAATTATTCATTTATCATTCAATATTATAGGAACAGTTATTTTTGTTATTATTAGTATGTTATTCCCATTTGCTGAATTTATGCAATCGATAACACCTACAAATGTAGCTGCTCAGATTGCAAATACACATACTGTCTTTAATATTGTAACAACAATATTATTGATTCCAGTAGGTGAGAAATTAGTTAAATTGACATATCTAGTTCTACCAGAAGTTGCTGAAGAAAAAGAAAACTTGACATTAAAGTATTTGGATTTTAATGTATTTACTAATGATTATCATTTAGGTACAAGTGCTATTGCTAATACTCAATTATTTAATGAAACTCAAAATATGTTAACTGTAACTACTGAAAATGTTAGACGTTCTTTTGATTTAATGGTTCAATTCAATCAAGAAAGATATGAAAGATTACTAAAAACAGAAGAATATATTAATTACCTAAATAAAGGAATCACTAAGTTTACAACAAATGCTATTGTTGAAGAGTCTCCTTTAAAGGAATCACAGGCAATTAGTTTATTTATGAAGATTGCTGGTGATTTGGAAAGAATTGGAGATCATGCTGTAGACATTGCTAACCGTGCTAAATTATTAAATGATAATGATGAAAGATTTTCTAGCGAAGCTATGGAAGAAATTAGAATTATGAGTTCGTTAACTAATAGTATTTTAGATGAATTGAAAATTTTATCTCATGATGAATTAACAAATATAACTGAAAAAGTCGATGTTATTGAAGAAAGCATCGATGCAACAACAAATGAATTTGCTGCTAATCAATTGAAAAGATTATCAAATAAGTCTTGTACTGCAGAACATAGTGTTATTTTCACGAAAACACTTACTGATTTTGAACGTATTGGTGATCATGGATTAAATATCGCAAAAAGTTTTAGTAAGATTAAAGATATTCTTGCGGCAATGAAAATGGTTAAGGCTGAGCAATAATGCTTAGCTTTTTCTTTTGTATTGTATTATACTTATATTGGGTGATTAATATGATAAGAAAGAGAATTGTGTTTAAAGGAAGAGTTCAAGGTGTTGGTTTTAGGTTTACTGCTGTTAGATACGCATCTCATCTTGGGTTATCAGGATGGGTAAAAAATATGTATGATGGTAGTGTATTGATGGAAGTGCAAGGTCATCTCTCATTGATTAATCAATTAATGAATTATCTAAATAATGATCATTATATTAGAATCGATGAAATGAATGAAAGAAATATCGATATAAAAGAAAGCGAAAGTGGATTTGGTGTAAAATATTAAAACAGCTCTTTTGTGAGCTGTTATTTTATTTCAAAAGTTGTATTTATTATAATAACCATATTATTTTGAAGAGTTAATTTTAAATATGCTTTATTTTCATAATATCCTAGATATTCATTGTTGCTTGTTTTTTTGAATTTATCCACATATAATTTATCTGGTTTTGATAATAGATTCTTGAACAATGCTTGTGCTTTTTCATTGTTATCGAACAGATAAACTTGTGAATATAATGATTTTTCTTGATTAGCTGTATATTCGATGTATTCATAACTTTCTGGTATAAGGATACTAGTATGCTTGATGATCGAATATTCAGTTTTTTCATTAATTTGATATTCTGTTAAAGTAGGAATATAACTAGGTTTTGCCTTTGGCACTGTTGTATTAATGACATCTAATACTAATCCTATAATCATCAAAAGAACAGTTATGATAGGAAATATAGTTGATAATATGTAATTTTTATTAAGATTTTTGTATAATATTTCTTTTTTTGAAAAACGATAAATACCTATCCATTTTAACAATGTTCTATATACTATAGCTAAAGAAATGAGAATTAGTGAAACATAATATAAAATCTTTCCATTTGTTGTTAAATCATATATGTTTAATGGAAATATAAAAAATATGAGAATAATAAAAAATAATAATAATGCAAGAGAGAAATGCAGTAGTCTCTTGTTTATTTCTTTTTCAGCAATATTTTGTTTGAAATGTCGAGGGTTGATTTCTTTTTCTCCCTTAAATACAAGTAGATTTTTAAAGGTAGAAATCAGCTCGTAATCATTTTCTAAATAATAATCTATATATTTTTGCTTATCTTCTCTTTTTTTAAGGATGGATTTTTCGTTAGATGTAAAAATGTCTACTAAATAATAAACTGGTTTATCATTTTTTCTGAAAAATGTGATATAAGATATTTTATCAGTTGTATATCCTTCTTTTGCTATTTGATTTAATTTGTTTTGTAATAACTGATATTCATAAATATCATAATGAAATAACTTAATCATATATTCTACCACCTTTTGATGAATTATATCAAAATATAATAAATATGTCTATTCTAAAGAAAAAATGTTAAAAAGTTGATAATAAATTATTTAATTGTTGTTTATGTGTAAAAAATATATTAAAATAATGTTAAGTTTGTGTAAAGTTGGTTTAATAAATGAGGAGGAAACATTTATGGATTTATCAATAGCGTTTAACTTGATGGGCGGATTAGGATTGTTCCTTTATGGAATGAAATTAATGAGTGATTCATTATCTAATGTTGCCGGAGCTAAACTACGTAGTATATTAGAAAAAATGACTAAAAATACTTTTGTTGGTTTGATTGTGGGGATGTTATTTACAGCAGTTGTACAGTCATCTTCAGCAACTACTGTTTTAGTCGTAAGCTTTGTTAATGCTGGATTAATGAATTTGTATCAGGCTACTGGTATTATTATGGGTGCTAATATTGGAACAACTATAACTGGTCAGCTGATTGCATTTAATTTATCTGAAATAGCACCTTTATTTGTTCTTGGTGGTGTTATTATGATTATGGCATCTAAGAAACCAAATGTTCAAAAGATAGGGGAAGTTATTTTAGGGTTTGGTATTTTATTTGTTGGTTTAGCTACTATGTCTTCAGCTATGTCTACATTAAAAGATTCACCAATGATTACAAATACTCTATCATCATTAACGAATCCATTAATGGGAGTGTTGATTGGATTCTTATTTACTGCTGTATTGCAATCATCTTCTGCCACAGTTGGTATTGTTATTTTGCTTGCATCTCAAGGATTATTGGAATTATCAATCTGTTTCTTTATTATTTTAGGATGTAATATGGGTTCTTGTGTTTCTGCGTTAATTGCAAGTTTAGGTGGAAAGAAGAATGCAAAACGTGCAGCTTATATTCATTTTTTAATTAATATTTTTGGTTCTGCTGTGATTGTTGTATTATTATTATTGTTCATGCCTCAAATTGAATATGGTATTTTAATGTTGACAGGTTCTCAAAATTTAACTGGTGCTGCTTTATTTGCTTCTAATGCGAGAAATGTTGCTAATGCACATACTATTTTTAAAGTGTTCCAAATTGCAATCTGTTATCCATTTGCTAAACATATTGTTAAATTAACTTATAAGATAGTACCAGGTGATGACTTGGAGAGAGGATTTGAGTTAAAATATATTAGTAATAAAGTTGCTTATAGTGCTACTACAGCTATTCCTCAAGTTATTCATGAGGTTGAACGTATGGCTGAAATTGCTAGAGAAAATTTGAATTTAGCAGTTAATTCTTTATTGGAAGTAAATACTTCTGCTCAGGAAGAAATTGATAAAAATGAAGAACATATTGATTTCTTAAATCACCATATATTTGAATATTTAAACCGTATTAATCAGACACCATTGCCTGAACAAGATTCAAAGATGATAGGACCTTTATTCCATGTTATTTCTGATATTGAGAGAATTGGTGATCATGCAAAAACAATTTCTAATATTACTGCCACATGTGCGAGAAAAGAATATAAATTTACTCAAAATAATAAAGTAGAAATTAGAGAATTATTAACAATGGTTAATTCTGAACTTGAATTAAGTTTAGATATGTTTACCCATAAATCGGTTGAACATTTAACTGAAATTATTAAATTAGAAGAATTGATTGATAGAAAAGAAGATCGTCTTCAGAAGAATTATTTAACTGATATCAAGAAAAAAGAAACTGCTCCTAGAGAGGGTATGTTATATTCCGATGTAGCAGCTGCTCTTGAAAGAATAGGTGATCATGCCACTAATATTGCTTTCTCTATTTTAAATGAAGATAGTGAAGAAGTAAAACGATTATTAGAAGAAGAGCATGTAGATCCTGCTGATTATATTTTATAAGCCTACTATTAGGCTTTTTCTTTTTAAGATAAAGTGTTATAATACTTAACAATAAGGAGGGAGAGTATGAGAATTAAGAAGTTTTTATCATATTACAAACCTTATATGAGAATGTTTTTATTGGATATGTTCTGTGCTTTTATTGCGGCAGGCATTACTTTGATTTATCCTTTAATTACAAGATATATAACAGGTGAAATATTAGTGGCTGAGAATATTAATGTTTCTCTTATATATAAATTAGGTTTTGTAATGCTTTTTTTGGTTGTTATAGAATATATTTGTAATTATTATATTTCATATCAAGGTCATGTTATGGGAACTTATATGGAAAGAGATTTGCGTAATGAGTTGTTTGAACATTATCAGAAGTTATCTTTTAGTTTTTATGATGAACAGAAAACTGGACAATTGATGTCTAGAATTACTAATGATTTATTTTCTTTGACTGAATTATACCATCATGGTCCTGAGGATATTGTTATTTCAGTCATAAAATTTGTGGGAGCATTTATTATTTTATCGGGAATAAATCTTAAATTAACTTTAATTGTGTTTTCTTTTATTCCTGTTATGTTTGTTTTTGCTTATTATTTTAATCGTAAGATGAAAAAAGCTTTTAAGAGAAATAAACAAAGAATAGGTGATATTAATGCTAGAGTTGAAGATAATTTGTCTGGTATAAGAGTTGTTAAAAGTTTTGCTAATGAAGCAGAGGAAATGGATAAATTTAAAGTAGAGAATAAACGTTTTGTTAGCAGCAAAAAGAATAGTTATTATTATATGGGACAGTATCATTCAGGTTTAACTGCTTTTATGAGTATTATTACTATTTGTGTTATTTTCTTTGGGACTTTATTTATTTCTAAAGGTTCTATTGATACACCAGATTTAATAGCGTTTTTACTATATGTTTCTAATTTAACTGATCCAATCAAAAAATTATTAAACTTCACTGAACAATTTCAAGAAGGTGCGACTGGTTTTGAAAGATTCATGGAGATATTAGAAATACAGCCGGATATTAAAGATAAAGAAAATGCTTATGATTTAAAAAAAGTTCAAGGTCATGTAGAATTTAATCATGTATCTTTTAAGTATAATGAAAAATCAGGTTATGTTTTTGAAAATTTAAATCTTGATGTAAAAGCCGGGGAATATTTAGCGTTAGTAGGGTCTTCTGGTGTAGGTAAGACAACTATTTGTTCTTTACTTCCACGTTTTTACGAGGCAACAGAAGGTCATATATTCATAGATAATCATGATATTACGGATGTTACTTTATCTTCTTTAAGGGAGCATATCGGCATTGTCCAACAGGATGTATATTTATTCGCTGGTACCATTATGGAGAATATTAGATATGGTAAAATGGATGCAACAGATGAAGAAGTTATTGAAGCTGCTAAAAAGGCAAATGCCCATGATTTTATAATGGAATTACCTGATGGCTATGATACTGATTGTGGCCAAAGAGGGGTAAAATTATCTGGTGGTCAAAAGCAGAGATTATCTATTGCAAGAGTATTCTTGAAGAATCCACCTATTCTTATTTTTGATGAAGCAACAAGTGCTTTAGATAATGAAAGTGAATATGTCGTACAGCAATCATTAGAGTCATTAGCAAAAAATAGAACTACATTTGTGATTGCTCATAGATTATCAACAATCAAGAACGCTCAAAGAATTTGTGTATTGACGGAAAATGGAATTAGTGAAGAAGGAAGTCACGAACAATTAATGGGTAAAAATGGTCAATATGCTCACCTATACAATATGCAATTTAAAGAAAAATAGCACTTAGAAATCTAAGTGCTATTACCATTTATTATAGACTCTTTCAGCAAAACCTAAGAAGTCTTTTAACTCAATCTTTGTTCCATCATCTAAAATCATTGTACCACTAAATAAGCCGAATACTTGATGTTGGTTAGAACATATGAATTTAATATCTGTGCAAGATGCTCTATCCATAATTGGTGTAAAATTCATTTCAAAACGGTTGTCATTACTTGTAAAAGTCCATGGCTGGGTATATAGATAATTATTATTAGAATCTTGAGGAATATTAAAAGTAACATTTTTTAATTTATGTAATACACCATCATAAAAAATAACATTTTCACTAGCAGCGCTTGTGTCACCGAAACCATAACCGATATTAAAACCTACTTCATGTCCATCAATGTTACCACAGCCGGCACCCCAATACCAGACATTTTTATAAGTCCATACTCCACGGCCCCAATCTAAGATGGCGCGAGTATTGTCAGGGTGGAAAGTGTAGGAAAATTGACCGATACAGAAATTGCCTTTGGCTTTGAACCTACAATTTTTTGATTGTAATAGAAATGTTTTTCTTTTTCAAATGGTGTTGCGATGACCATTGATTCTTTTGGTTCATCTGTTAGTTCTAAATGACATGTAAAAGTTTGATTTTTATAAAAATTATCCATTCTACATTCCAATAAACGACCGTTAGGAATATGTTTATATACTAAGTCAACATGTTTTGAATGGTATTCTACATTACCGGATTGAGATGAAGAAGGTAAACCTATTTTTCCTAAAGAGAAGGGTTGAATAGGTGAGGTTGTTTGGTCTTTTTTGTTTTTAAAATCTAATACTGAAACGCTTTCCATGCTCATATATGAATTATCATCCAAAGTTAATGCTATACCAAATTCATCATTATAAATTAAATAATAATCCCATTCCTTAATACGTAATGAATTTGCTTTAATTTCATCACGATTATAATCTAAAACTAAACTTCGAGCATACCCTTTTTCTCTAAGATTACCAAATTGATCTAATAAAGGTCCTTTATTTACTATTTCTTTTTGCATAATATTTCTCCTTGATTAAGAATATATTTTATTTTAACATAAATAATTCAACAATTTTATATATTTTAATACAAAAAGAAAAACATAGACCTTTTCATATAAAGTAATTATGCTTTAATAAAAAAAGAGAAATGATAAAACTATGAATCGATAGTTTGTCTTTTTCTCTTTTAGTAGTTCTAAAAATACTATATCTTATAGAAAAACATCACTCTTTTTCTTGATGATATCCGTATTGCTGAATTGGTATAAGCTCTTCTTCGATTTTTAATAATCGATTATATTTAGCGATTCTTTCACTTCTGCTCATAGAACCGGTCTTTATCTTACCAGCATTAGTAGCGACTGCTAAATCAGCGATAAATGTATCTTCAGTTTCTCCTGAACGATGTGAAATTACTGTTTCATAACCATTTCTTTTTGCAAGCTCAATTGTATCTAATGTTTCTGTTAATGTTCCTATTTGATTGAATTTGATTAATATTGCATTACCAATCTTGTGCTCAATCCCCATTCTTAATCGTTTAGTATTAGTAACGAACAGATCATCACCAACTAAAGAAATATGTGATAATTTTTGAGTTAATAACTGCCATCCTTTAATATCATCTTGATCTAATCCATCTTCAATAGATATAATAGGATAGTTTTTACATAAATATTCATAATATTCAATAAGCTTTTCACTTGTATATCTTTCGTTATGAATATAATAATAAGAATCTTTATAAAGTTCACTTGCTGCAACATCTAAAGCAATGCAGATATCTGTACCTGGTTTATATCCTGCCTTTAATATAGCTTCATTAATGAGTTTTAAAGCATCTTCATTATCTTTAAGTATTGGCGCAAAGCCGCCTTCATCACCGACTGCTGTATTTAAGTTTCTTTCATTAAGTATAGATTTTAAAGAATGAAAAACTGTAGAACCCATTTCTATTGCTTGCATCATACTATTAGCACTCATAGGCATAATCATAAATTCTTGAAAATCTAATGAATTGTCTGCATGAGCACCACCGTTGATAATATTCATCATAGGAATAGGTAATGTATAACTATTACATCCACCAATATATTGATATAGTGGTATTTCATAATAATTGCTGGCACAGACTGCAACGGCTAACGAAACACCTAAAATCGCATTAGCTCCTAAATAACTTTTGTTTTCAGTACCATCTAATCTTAATAACTCATAATCTATTTCTCTTTGTTTTGTAACATCAAAACCAATAAGATGATGATTAATTTTTTCATTAACGTTATTGATAGCTTTAAATACACTTTTTCCATTATAACATTCTTTATTACCATCTCTTAATTCTAGTGCTTCATAAATCCCGGTAGATGCACCTGATGGTACTTTAGCAATTCCGCTAATACCTGATTCAGTTAATACTTCTACCTCTAATGTAGGAAATCCTCTTGAATCTAAAATATGTCTTGCATGTATATCTTGAATATATGGCATTTTATCACTCCTCAATAATAATTTTAACAATTCAGTGATTTTTATACGAAATCTATGGTATAATAAAAAAGAAATGAGGGATTTTTATGGCAAAAGCTTTATTATCGATAATTTTTGGTTTATGTTTTATTGCAGTTGGAGTTTATTTTTTAATATCTATGGAAAAATTAGATGATGTTAATAAAACAATCAAAAGAACAATTAAAGATATCGAACAATTACCAATAACATTTGAACAAATAAGAGTGAAACTATCAACAATAGAAAAACCATTATCAATTTTGAATACATATAGTGCCAAAGTGGTATCGTTTATGAAAAAGTAGGAAAACATCTTGACTTTTTATGCGAATTGTCTATAATAAAAAACATATATGAACTCGTTGATAAAGAGAGTAGTAATAATGATGATTCTAGCGAGCTGATACAGAGTGGAAGGTCAGTAATTTATCTTATTATGAAACGCACTTTGGAGAGCAATATTTGAAATAAGTAGGATATTGAGTTTGTCGACTTTATAGACATGAGGTGGATATATTTATTATATCAACGAGAGTGGTACCGCGGAAATTTCGTCTCTTAGCTTTAGCTAAGAGATTTTTAATTTCTAAGGGAAAATGAAGTGTATTAAATACAAAAAGAAAGAGGGAAAAATGATGAAAAAATTATTAAAAGGTTTAATGGCTGTAGCATTAGCTTTAACTGTTACTGCTTGTGGTGGAAATAATGAAACTGAAGAAACAAATAAAATATCAGTGGCTATTTCACCAGATTATGCTCCATATGAATTAAAACAAACAGATGGAACTATCGAAGGTTTTGATATTGATATGATGGACTTATTTAAAGGGTATTTAGAAGAAATGAATGGAGAAGCATATGAATTTGAATTAGTAGAAATGGAATTTGATGGAATTATTGCTTCTATTCAAGGTGATCAAGTAGATTTAGGTATTTCTGGATTTACTTATGATGAAGACAGAGTTGTTGAATGGTCTGATCCATATTTAGGAACTAGTCAGGTGGCAGTAGTACCAGAAGGATCTTCAATTACTTCTGTTGATGATTTAAAAGGTAAAGTTATTGCTGCTCAAAGTGGTACAACTGGTCAACAATGTGCAGAAGAAATCGAAAATGCTGATGTTCAAAAAATTGGTAAAGTTACTGATATTTTCAATGGTTTATCTGCTAATCAATATGATGCTGCAATCGTAGATTTAGGAGTTGCTAAAAACTATGTTGCTAATGGTGGTTTTGTAATGATAGAAGAAGCATTATTAGATGAAAAGAATTATATTATTGCTAAACAAGGTAATACAGAAATGATTGAATTAATGAATAAATGTATTGAAAAAATGTTAACTTCTGATGAATATCAGGATTTATGTAACAAACATGGATTAACTCCATTAAGCGAATAAATTATATAAGGAGGGATAGCGTGTTTTCGGCTTTTGATAAAGTATTTACTCTAGAAAATGCTATATATTTAGGTAAAGGGGCATTGATATCTTTAGGGATGGCTGCGGTATCCCTTTTATTAGGTTTGGTAATTGGTGTTATTGGGTCAAGTGCTAAACGTTCTAAGTACTTTTTACCAAGATTAATTGCAAATGTATATGTAGAAATTATTCGTGGAACACCAATGTTGCTTCAAATTTTAATTATATTCTCTGTTATACCTTCTGTTTATACTGCATTTACTGGAGAAGTTTTAAGAATTAATGTTTATTTGATTGGTATTATTGCTATGAGTATTAACAGTGGTGCCTATTCTACAGAATTAATAAGAAGTGGTATTAATGGGGTAGATAAGGGACAATGGGAGGCTTGTCAGACTTTAGGATTATCTCATTGGCAAACTATGAAATTAGTTATTTTACCTCAAGCATTTAAGAGAATTGTACCACCTGTAATCAGTGAATTTATCACATTGATTAAAGATTCTTCATTAGCAAGCTGTATTGGTGCTATTGAATTATTAAAGAGTGCACAATTATTAGGAGCACAATATTATGAAGTTATGTCACCTTATTGTCTATCGGCAATATTTTATTTGATTATGACAGTTAGTATTTCATATTTAGGAAGATACGTAGAAGGGAAGTTGGCTGAAAGTGATTAGAGTAGAACATATTACAAAACAATTTAAAAAGTTAAAAGCAGTCGATGACGTATCTTTAGAAATAAAAAAAGGTGAAATTGTTTGCTTGATTGGACCATCTGGTTCAGGTAAGAGTACTGTATTAAGATGTATTAATGGATTAGAAGTTCCTGAAAAAGGTGAAATCTTCATTAATGATGAATTATACGATATAAAAAACAAAACGAGATATGCTTTGCTTAGAAGTAAAATGGGATTTGTATTCCAGCACTTTAATTTGTTTCCAAATATGACAGTTATAGAAAATTTAACATTAGCACCAATTCAAGTAATGAAAAAATCTAAAGAAGAAGCAGAGAAAATTGCTTGCAAATATTTAGATAGAGTTGGTTTGTTGGATAAGAAGGATGAATACCCAAGTAAATTATCTGGTGGACAAAAACAACGTGTTGCAATTGCTAGAAGTTTATGTATGAATCCTGAAATTATGTTATTTGATGAACCTACAAGTGCTTTAGATCCAGAAATGGTTATTGAAGTATTAGAAGTTATGAAAGAATTGGCTGATGAAGGAATGACAATGGTTATTGTTACTCATGAAATGGGATTTGCAAAAACTGTAGCGAATAGAGTTATCTTTTTAGAGGATGGTAAAATTGTAGAAGAAAGCAGTTCTAAAGAATTCTTTGAAAATCCAAAAACTGAACGTGCAAGAGAATTCTTAAGAAAGGTTATGTACTAGCATGAAATTAGAAGAATTTTATGTAGAAACATGGATGACAGATCATGAAAATGACTGTCTTTATAATTTGACGGATACATGTGTTACATGTATGTCGTTGAATGAATTACAACAATTGTGTAACAACAATATAATTGATGATTTAATGAATATAAGGGTTGATTATGGTCCAATAGTAGGAAGCAATCGTTTGAAAAATGCAGTTCTTGGTTTATATGAAACTGGTTCTATAGATAACCTAACCATGACAACTGGAGCTATAAATGCGAATGAATTGGTTTTGATGACACTACTTAATCCAGGTGATAGTGTACTAACAATGTTACCTACATATCAGCAACTTTATAGTTTTCCTGCGTCTTTAGGATGTTCTGTAGATTTTGTGGAATTAAAAGAAGAGGATAACTGGCTACCTAATATCGAGGATTTCAAAAATAAAGTTTCTAAAAAGACGAAATTGATATGTTTGAATAGTCCGAATAATCCAACTGGAACATTTATAACGAAACAATTAATGTTAGAAATTATTGATATAGCTAAAGAAAATGATTGTTATATTTTATGTGATGAGGTTTATCGTGGTACTATTGATGGTAAACTAACATATTCTGTTAGTGATTTGTATGATAAGGCTATCACGACAGGAAGTTTATCAAAAGTGTTCTCTTTTGCTGGTTTGAGATTAGGATGGGTTAAAGGACCAAAAGAGATCATAGATTTAATTAATTATCGTAGGGATTATCATATTATCTGTAATGGTCCTATTGATGATTATTTAGCTTCTGTAATCTTAGAAAATAAGGATTTAATATTAAAAAGAAGTGAGCAAATATGCATTGAAAATAAATCATATCTAAAAGAATGGTTGAAAACTGAAACACATATGTCTTGCGTTGTTCCTGAATACGGAACTGTTGGATTCTTAAAATATGATTTACCATTATCTTCTATAGAATTTTGTGAAAGATTACAAAAAGAAGAAGGCATCTTCTTTGTGCCTGGATCTTGCTTTAATAAAGAAAATCATGTTCGTTTTGGATTTGGTAATGATCCACAAACGGTAAAAAAAGGATTAGCTGTTTTAAGTCGATGGTTAAAACAGTTTGATGAAGTCGCTTAAGCGACTTTTTTATATACATATTTATAAATATAGATTGTAGATAATAATAATGTAGTAAATAATCCAATAAGCATAACAATACATACTGTTAATGTCTGAAAATAAGGAGTTAGTATTAGTAATAATACAAATTCAATGAAACATTCTAAAATGCTCATAAGAAACATTTGTTTGTTTTTATTTAAGGCCTGTAATGTAGCACTTAATGGTGTTTGTAAATAAAACAAGGTAAAAGGAATAGACATGTATTTTAGGTATTGATAGCCATCTGTGGTGTTATACATAATTTGTAAACAAACATCTCCATAAAAATAGAATAATAAAGTAAAAGGAATACTAATGAGAAGACATGCGAATACACCTACTAAAACATGTTTTTGTAATGACTCTCTCTTTTTATATGCAATATCACGATTAAGTATAGGAACTAATAAACGCAATATAACATTGTTAAAAAAAGTAGGAGTAACTAAAATGTTTATGACATATCCACTAATAATAGCATAATCTAAATGAATTGTATTTTCACTAAAACCTATTTTGGTAAGAATTGCAATTAAAATAATTGGTTCAATAAAATTATAAAGAGAATGCAATAATCTAGAACCTGTTAAAGGTAAAGCGATATTCATTATATCACGAGAAATAAAGTTTTGTTTTAATGTGTCAATCTGAATAACATGGATCTTTGGTTTCCTTTTTAATCTTATAAATAAATAGATAATTGACGTTAATTCACCAATTGACATTGCTATCATAGCAATAGAAACTAAAAATTCAATAGACGAATCTTGAAATCGATAAATAAAAATAACACTAAAAAGAATTCTAGCAGCTTCTTCTAAAAAATTAGCAACAGATAAATTCCAAACATCTTCTTTACCTAAATAATAATTTTTTAATATTCCACTCACTCCTACAAGTGGAATAAAGGGAATGAGAGAAAGTAATGGATATAAGGTCTTATCTTCTTTTAAAAAGACTTGAGCAATAATAGGTGAACCAAATAGTAACACCACTACAATAAAAAAACATGTTATAGAACAAATGATAGATGCTGTTATAATGACTTTTTTATTTGAGTATTTAGGATTAGAAATTAATCTAAATACAGCTGATGGGATAGATAACTGTGCTAAAGTAATACATAAGCTAAGAGTAGGTATAACTAATATATATAAAGCCATTCCTTTTTCATCTAGCAATCGAGATAAAAGCATTCTATTGATAATAGAAAAGAGTTTTGTAATCATGGTACTACCACTTAATATAATGAATGAATTTATTAATTTTCTTTTCATAAAACACTTCCCTTATGTCGAATTCTCGTTTATAATAAAATATGCGAGTTAAATTTATTTATGAATGGAAGTGATTGTATGGAAATAAAAATTGAAGATAAATTACCTTTAGATATTCTTTTTTTAATGAGAGTAAAAGCTCATGAATTTAAAAAGGAAGGTGTTCATACAATTGATGTCAATGATATAAAAGATTATTTATATGAAGTCAAATGGCGTAATCAAAAAGCAATTGATATGTGTGAAATGATTGATGATATTATGTCATTAAATTTCTCAACATTATTTGATTATCTAAAGTTTAAAGTCATTAAAGAAGCTAGTACTTTAAAAATTGAAGACTTTAATGATTTAATATCAAAATAACTGTATATACAGTTTTTTTATTTTAGGGAGAAAATATGAAATATCGTATATTTGAAAGTGAAAATTATAAAAAAATACAAGATTATTATCAGTTACCATCTTTAGTCGCAAAAATTATTGATCAAAGGGGATTCGATGAAAAGCAGTTGAAATTAATGTTGAATCCAAGAATTATATATCATGATTTTTCATTATTTATTGAAGGCGAAATGGCATTAGATAGGATAGAAGAAGCTATTGAGAATAATGAAAAAATATGTATTTATGGAGATTATGATTGTGATGGTATACTAGCAACAACAATATTAGTTCAAGCCTTTTTAAAAAGAGGAGTTCAGGTGGGATATCATATCCCTCATCGATATGAAGATGGTTATGGTCTTAATGTAACAAGAGTAGAACAAATTGCAGAAAAGGGATACTCTTTGATCATAACAGTAGATAATGGTATTAAAGCTTTTGAGGCTATTGATAAAGCTAATCAACTAGGAATTGATGTTATTGTGACTGATCATCATTCTTTTGATGAAGATGTACCTGATGCTTGTGCGATTATTCATACAAAATTATCACCGGATTATCCATTTAAAGACATTTCTGGTGGTTTTGTAGCATATAAGTTAGCTGTAGCATTGCTAGGTAAACAAGATAAGTATTTATTTTGTTTGGCTGCTATTACGACTATTTCAGATATGATGCCTTTGCTTGATGAGAATAGATCTTTAGTAAAAAAAGCATTAGAATTTATGAATGAAGAAAAATATCCATCATTAGAGTTGTTACTTGGAAATATACAAAAATATGATGTAACTACTATTGGATACACTTTAGCACCAAAAATCAATTCCTTTGGTAGATTACCAGAAATGATTCATCCTAATGCATTAGTAAAATATTTCTTAGAAAATGCTCCTAGAGACTATATGATTAAGATTGCTGATGCTGCAGGAAAGATTAATAGTAAACGACAGTCGCTTACCAATCAGCAATATACTCTTGCTTTAAAGGAAGATGCTAATCATTTCTTGTATTTTGGAAGTTCAGAAATTCATGAAGGTATTGTAGGCTTAATTGCTGGTAAATATACAAGGGAATATGAATTACCTAGTTTTGTGATGCATTATAATGAAAAACAAAAAATATATAAAGGAAGTGCTAGAAGCGTTGAAGGTTTTTCTTTACATAAGTTTTTTAATGAACATCATGACTATTTAATAACTTGGGGAGGGCATGCTCAGGCTGGTGGATTTTCTTTAAGTGAAGAACATTATAATGATTTTAAAGAAGAAATCATTACAGCGTTAAAAGATCTGAATTTAGAGAGTTATCAAGATGTTTTATTGATAGATGAAGTGGATATTTCTATTAAGCAGATTGAATCTATGTCACTATTAGAACCATTTGGTATGAGTAATGAAAGTCCTTTATTCCTAATCAAGAATGTTCCTATAGAAAAAATATATACATTGAGTGAAGGAAAACATCTCAAGATGGATATAGTTTTCTCACATTTAAAAATGAATGCTTTAGCTTTTTTCAAAGGGAATATGTTAGAAGAATTAAAAGATAAAAAATATTTAGATTTAGTGGGAACTTTGTCAATCAATGAATTTAGAAACATAAAAACAGTACAATTTATGTTAAAAGATATTAATCCTGTTCTTTAAAGTTAAATGATAATTTGTTATAATGATGATAAATAGGAGGTTATTATAATGAATTTATATGATTATATAGTAGATATTCCTGATTTTCCTAGTGAAGGAATTTTGTTTAGAGATGTTACACCATTAATGAAAGATAAAGAAGCTTATAAAGAGGCTATACGTTTATTAGTGGAGTTTGCGAAAGATAAAGAGGCTGATGTTGTTGTAGGGCCTGAAGCAAGAGGATTCTTGTTTGGTTGTCCTGTAGCTATAGAACTAGGAACTGGTTTTGTACCAGTAAGAAAACCTGGTAAATTACCAAGGGAAACAGTAAGTATGAAATATGATTTAGAATATGGTTCTAATGAAATTCATATGCATAAAGATAGTATTGATAAGGGACAAAAAGTATTAATTGTTGATGATTTATTAGCAACAGGAGGTACTGTTGAAGCAGCTATTAAGCTTATTGAGTCAATGGGTGGAGAAGTTGTAGGTTGTGCTTTTTTGGTGGAATTAGAAGCTTTAAAAGGAAAAGAACTATTAAAAGGGTATGATGTATATTCAATATTAAAATATTAAGGGTAATACCCTTTTTTTATAAGTGGAGGTGAAGATTATGGCTAAGATAAAAGGAAAAGGAGATTCAATGTCCTTTGCTGATGTAAAAGAGATGTATTCAACATATATTACTAATCCTGATAGTGTTGCATTAATAGAAAAAGCTTATAATTATATTATGGTTAAACACGAAGGACAGAAAAGAAAAAGTGGTGAACCTTATACTATTCATCTTATTTGGGTTGCTTACATTTTAACAACTCTTCAAACAGGTCCTACTACAATTGCTGCTGGATTGTTACATGACGTTATGGAAGATTGTGATGTGTCAAGAAAAGAGATGGTAGAACTTTTTGGTAAAGAAATCACATCTCTTGTTGAGGGAGTTACAAAAATCAATAAAATGCCATTTAAAGATGAAGCTGATGTATATGCTGAAAATCATCGTAAAATTTATATTGCTATGGCTAAGGATATCCGAGTTATTCTTATTAAGTTAGCAGATCGCCTTCATAATATGAGAACATTAGAATTTATGCGTCCTGATAAGCAACAACGTATTTCTAGAGAAACTTTAGAAGTTTATGCACCAATAGCTCATCGTTTAGGGATTAATGATATTCGTATAGAATTAGAAGATTTATGTTTATTTTATTTGGATCCTGCTGCTTATAAGGAAATCGCAGATTTATTAGAAATAAAAAGAAGTGAAAGAAAAGCATCTGTAGATAAAATGATGCTTTCTGTTAGAAAATTGTTAGATGATAATCATATAGATTATAGAATTAAAGGAAGAGCAAAACATATTTATAGTATTTATAAGAAAATGGTTATCAAACATAAAAGATTTGATGAATTATATGATTTAAATGCTTTAAGAATTATTGTGAATAATAAAATGAAATGTTATGAAGTTTTAGGTGTTATTCATGATCAATTTAGACCATTGCCTGGTCGTTTTAAAGATTATATTGCTATGCCTAAACCAAATATGTATCAATCTTTACACACCGCTGTTATAGGTGAAGATGGACATATATTTGAAATTCAGATTCGTACAGAAGAAATGGATGAATTAGCAGAGAGAGGTATAGCTTCTCATTGGCGTTATAAAGAAGGAAAATCTTATTCTAGTAAAGAAGAACAAAAAGATATTGTCAGTAAGCTTCAATGGTTAGGTGATTTTATTACTTTAAGTGATGAAGTTAAAGATGGTGATGCAAAAGAATATTATGATACTTTAAGACGTGATATTTTTGAAGCTAACGTATATGTTTTAACGCCTCAAGGTAAGATTGTAGAATTACCTAATGGTTCTACACCTATAGATTTTGCATATCGTATTCATACGGAGGTTGGACATCATATGGTTGGTGCTATCATTAATAATGTTATGGTACCAATCAATACAAAATTGAAAACTGGTGATATTTGTGAAATTAAAACAAATAAGAATTCGGCTGGACCAAGTGAAGACTGGTTGAAGATTGTAAGAACAGCAGGTGCTAGAAATAAAATTAGACAGTTTATTTCCAAAAGAGATGCTGAAAATCAAAAAGCTTTTATTGAGGAAGGCAGAAAATTACTAAAAGAAGAAATTAAAAGAAGAGATTTAGATGAAAAGAAATATTTAAATCCTGAAACTTATAGTTCTTATTTTGGTTCTTTTGGAGCAAGAAACTTTGATGATTTGTTATTGGTTATTGGTAAAAAACAAGCAACTGCTACAACCTTACTTGAAAAAGTATGTCCTAGTAAAACTGGTTTCTTTGATAATTTATCAAAGATGTTGAAAAAAAATAATAATGCTTTAAATCAGCAAAAAAGAGGAAGCATTGGTATTACTGTTAATGGAATGAATGGTTTAAAAACACAAATTTCTAAGTGTTGTAATCCTATCCCTGGTGATAAAATTGTTGGTTTTGTATCTAAAGGACAAGGGATCAAAGTTCATCGTGCAGATTGTCCTAATATTAAAGATGTTGATAAAGGAAGGATTATTGATGTTTATTGGGACTATACAAATATCATGGAAAAGAAATTTGAAGTTGATATTGAAATTATTGGTTTGGATAGGCCTAATTTATTAAATGATATTATGACTGTTATTTCTCAGGTAAAAGTTAATATTTTGAATATAAATGCTGGTATTGATGATATTGATGCTAATATTAAGATGAAGCTTTCAGTAGAAAATGCAGAAGTGCTACAGATAACGATAGATAATCTTAATAAAATACAAGGTGTATATGAAATTAAAAGAGTTATTCATTAAAAATAATTAGACAAAATAGATGATTATGTTATTATAATAATATATTATTTATGAGGTGATAAAGATGCAGTATAAAGATTTAACGAGAGAAGAATTGGTTTCATTGCATAATGATTTAATGAAACAATATGAAGAAATCAAGGCGCAAGGATTAACATTGAATATGGCTAGAGGTAAACCGGATTTATCTCAAATAGGAGTTTCTTTGAATATATTAGATGTTTTAAATAGTCAATATGATTTTAAAAATAAAATTGAATATTGTAATTATGGTATTTTAGATGGTATTGATGAAGCTAAACAATTGTTTGCAGATATCTTATCTGTTAATAAAGAAAATATAATTGTTTATGGAAATTCAAGTTTAACTATCATGTTTGATACCGTGAGTAGAGGATACACTCATGGGTTTTTAGGAAATACTCCTTGGTGTAAACTAGATAAAGTTAAATTTTTATGTCCTGTTCCAGGGTATGATAGACATTTTGCGATTACTGAACATTTCGGTATTGAAATGATTAATATTCCTTTAAATGAGGATGGTCCTGATATGGACATGGTAGAGCATTATGTTAATAATGACGATTCTGTAAAAGGAATCTGGTGTGTACCACAATATTCTAATCCTAGTGGTATTACGTATAGTGATGAAGTTGTAAAAAGATTTGCAGCATTGAAACCAGCAGCTAAAGATTTTAGATTGTTCTGGGATAATGCTTATATCGTTCATCATTTATATGAAGATAAACAAGATCATGTATTAGAGATTCTAAAAGCCTGCAAAGAAGCTGGTAATGAAGATATGGTATTTGAATTCTGTTCAACATCTAAAGTTACATTAGCAGGAAGTGGTGTTGCGGCTATGGCGACTAGTGCTGCTAATAAAAAAGATATCTTAAAGCATATGACTATTCAAAGTATTAGTCATGATAAATTAAATCAATTACGTCATGTTAATTATTTTAGCAATGGTTATACTATTGAAAAACATATGAAAAAACATGCTGATGTATTAAGACCTAAATTTGAGGCGGTATTGGATACTTTAGAAAAAGAATTAGGTGGATTAGGCATCGGAGAATGGACTAAACCAGTTGGTGGATATTTTATTTCGTTTGATGCTATGGAAGGCTGTGCAAAAGCTATTGTTGCTAAGTGTAAAGAAGCTGGAGCTGTATTAACTGGTGCTGGCGCAACTTATCCTTATGGTAAGGATCCTAAAGATTCTAATATTAGATTAGCTCCTTCTTATCCTTCTCCTGAGGAATTAAAACAAGCTGCTCAATTATTTACATTATGTGTAAAATTAGTTAGCGTAGAAAAATTATTGAATGAATAAGTGGAAGAAATTCCACTTTTTTTTAACAAAACTTTAACAATTCACTAACATCTTATAAATATCAAAGATATAAACTAACATCGTCAAATGAAAAGGAGAAAAAAGTGAAAAAGATAAATTTTGTAACATTATTCTTAAGTACTATTGGTACTTTAGTATTTGGTGCAGGAATGTGCATGGCACTAATTGAGGAATGGAACATGATGAATCAAGGTATTGTAATAGGGTTGATTGGTCTGGTTATCTTGCTTGTTATGGTGTTAATAAGAAGAAAGATGAGCGGAAAGCAAATGATTAAGTTGAATGCTAAAATGATTGGTTATATTATTTATACATTGTTTGCTTTAATCGTGTTTGGTGCTGGATTGGCTATTGTTACTAGTATTCAAGAATACATGATTCTTGGAATTATTTTTGGAGTTGTTGGTATTGTATTGTTGATTTCTTTGATTCCAATGTTAAAAGGTTTGAAAGATTAGAAAGAGTGAAGGAGAAAAGAAATATGTCAAAGTTAAATGAAATGAATAAAAAATTGAACAGAAAGTTGTTGATGCTTATAACAAAATTGAGGATACTGTTGTAGGTACTTATAAGAAAATTGAAGATACTGTTGTAGAAAGTTATCAGAAAGTAGAAGATAAATTTGTAGATAGTTTCTTAAGTGAAGAAGGAGAAACTGTTGAAGAAGCGAAAGAAAGATTAAACAAGTAATCCACATCTCCATTTATAAATGGAGATATAGAGTAAAAGATGGAAAAATTTCCATCTTTTTCATTACATTAACAAAACTTTAACAACTTCATGCTATAATCAATATGGTGATTAATTATGACTAAGATATTAATAGTAGAAGATGATAGAGATTTAAATAAGACTATATGTTCATATTTGATGAGAAATGGTTTTGAAACAATAGGATGTTTAGATGCTGATGATGCTTATGATAAGATATATGATCATCATTTTGATCTTATTATTTCTGATATTATGATGCCCAATGTTGATGGTTTTGAATTTGTAGAAACAATTAGAGGTATTAATCAGGGAATACCTATCTTATTTATGAGTGCTAGAGATGATATTTTTTCTAAACAAAGAGGTTATCTTTTAGGTATAGATGATTATATGGTTAAACCTATTAATTTAGATGAGCTTTTATTGAAAATTGGAGCTTTATTAAGAAGAACTAAAATTTCTTCTTCTAAGCAATTAACAGTAGGAAATCTGACTTTGAATTTGGAAGAACGTACTGCAGTATTAAAAAATGAAGAGATTCCAATGACTGTAAGAGAGTTTAATTTATTATATAAATTATTATCTCATCCTAAAAAAACATTTACGAGATCACAATTAATGAATGAATTCTGGGATGCTGACACAATGTCTAGCTCTAGAACAGTAGATGTTTATATAACAAAGTTAAGAGATAAATTCTCAGCTTGTGATGATTTTGAAATTGTGACTGTACATGGTTTGGGGTATAAGGCGGTACTTAGAAATGGATGAAAATAGAATTGAAAGAAGAATTGGATATTTTTTGAGATTTCTTTTGTTTTTTTCTATGAATGCATTTGTTATAACTGCCTGTTTTGTTTTTACATAATCTTGAGTTTACAAATGAACAGATTGCTAATAGTGCCAAATTAACTTTACTTGATGTTTTTTTATATCATTAATTTTTTTGGGAATCGACTCTTTAAGAAATAAATGGCTGATGGATAAGCCGATAAAAAAGATTAATAACGGCTTAAATCAAATCATGAGTGGAGAATTTAACACAAAGATAGAAAAATTAAGACCAATAGAAAATATTAACCATCTTAATTCAATTATTGATAAGATTAATAAAATGTCATCTGAATTGGCAAGTGTCGAAACATTGAAAACAGATTTTATTTCTAATGTTTCTCATGAATTAAAGACTCCTTTAACTATTATTGGTAATTACGGAACATTACTACAGAGTGAAGATTTAGATGATGAACAAAGATTAGAATACGCTAGAGCTATTACTAGCACAACTCATAGATTAGCTGATTTGATTACTAATGTTTTGAGATTAAATAAATTAGAAAATCAGCAGATATATCCAGATATGAAAAAATATAATCTTAGTGAACAATTATGTGAATGCCTTTTACAATTTGAAAATATTTGGGAAGAAAAGAATATTAATATGAAAACAAATATTGAAGATGATGTTTTTATTTATGCTGATAATGAATTGTTATCTTTGGTTTGGAATAATCTTATTTCAAATGCTTTAAAGTTTACCGATGAGAATGGACTTGTTTCAGTTGAATTGAAGATAGAAGAAGAATATGTGGTTATAACAATTAAAGATACTGGATGTGGTATGTCTGCAGAAACTGGTAAGCATATCTTTGATAGATTTTATCAAGGTGATACTTCTCATGCTACACAGGGAAATGGTTTGGGATTAGCATTGGTTAAAAGAGTTATAGATGTTGTTAATGGTGAAATATTTGTACAAAGCGAGCTTGGAATTGGTTCAAAGTTTGAGATTAGGTTGAAGAATGAATATATTTAAAAATAAAATGGTTAATATTGTTGATTGATTTTTATAAAGAAAGTGTAAATCATTGTTTAATAATCTTTTCAATATAATAATGATGAGTGATATTATGGATTTATTATACATTTTTAGATTATTTATTTGTAAAAAGGACAATGATTGATGTTTTGCTTATAAATATATAATGATGTTAATATTAAGAATTAAGGAGAAATGAGTTTTGAATATGAATGATAATAAGTTTGAATATGTATATTCAGCTAATCAACAGGATGAGATTAAAAAGATTAGGGAAAAATATATATCTAAAGAAGAAGATAAATTAATTTATTTAAAGAAGTTGGATGAAAGTGTTGTTTTTTCTTCGTCAATGGAATCTATTTCAGTTGGAGTCATAGGAGCATTGATTTTTGGAACAGGTATGAGTTTTTGTATGGTATGGACTGATTCTCTATTAATTCCTGGTGTGTTTATTGGAATTTTTGGGATGATTTTAATGGTTTTAGCATATCCTGTTTTTATGTATTCTTTAAAAAAGAAAAGAGAGAAAATAGCACCTGAAATTATAAAATTAACAGATGAATTATTAAAATAACATTAAAGTAATATTTTATTGTATTTTTATTTATTGTTATTGATTTTTTATCAATAATCATTTATAATCCAAAGTATCCGATGAAAAAGATTAAATAGTGAAAGTTTGTAGAGAGTTTCTGGCTGGTGAAAAGAAATAATGGAAACTATGGGACACTTTGGAGGAAGTTATGAGAATAACCGTTAATCGCGTTAAGATATGAGGGCATGCAAAGCATGAACTAAGGTGGTACCGCGTTAATATAACGTCCTTAGATAGGACGTTTTTTTGTTTATTAAAGGAGGAATAATAATGGCTTATAAAGCACCAAGAGGTACAGTTGATATTTTACCTGAAAAATCAGGACAATGGATTAAATTAGAACAATTATTAAGAACTATTAGTGCAAATTATAATGTTAAAGAAATGAGAACACCTATTTTTGAACATACTGAATTATTTAATAGAGCAGTAGGTGATACTACAGATGTTGTATCTAAAGAAATGTATACTTTTGAAGATAAGAAAGGTCGTTCAATTACATTAAGACCAGAAGGAACTGCAGGTATTGCAAGAGCATATGTAGAAAATAAAATGTTTGGTTTACCAGAAAAATTACAGAAAGTATATTATATGGGACCAATGTTTAGATATGAAAGACCACAAAATGGTAGACAAAGACAATTTCATCAATATGGTGTAGAAATGTTAGGAGTAGAATCACCATATGTAGATGTAGAATGTATGTTAATGGCTATTACTGTTGTAGAAGCATTGGGTTTAAAAGATGTAAAATTACATATTAATTCTTTAGGTGATAATGAATCTAGAGATGCTTATAGAGAAGCTTTACAAAATCATTTTAAAGATGCTTTAGGAGATTTATGTTATGATTGCCAGCAAAGATTTGAAAAGAATCCTTTGAGAATTTTAGATTGTAAAGTTGATAAAGATCATCCGTTAATGAAAACTGCTCCTAAGACAATTGATTATTTAAGTGAAAATGCAAAAGCTCATTTTGATAAAGTTATTGAATTATTAGATGATTTAGAAGTTGATTATGTCATTGATACAAACTTAGTCAGAGGATTAGACTATTATTCTCATACAGTGTTTGAAATTATTTCTGATGATCCTAAATTAGGAGCAGGAGCTACAGTTGGTGGGGGAGGCCGTTATAATGGCTTAGTTGAAGAATTAGGTGGACCTACTACACCAGGTGTTGGATTTGCGTTTGGTATGGAAAGATTATTGATTGCTTTAGGTGATGAGGACGGAGAAGATGAAGGTATTGATGTTTATGTTATGCCTTTAGGAGCTGAGTCTAAAGATTTAGCAATGCAGATTATCACTATGCTTAGAGCAAATGGTTTTACTTGTGATATGGATTATTGTGATAGAGGATTAAAAGGACAATTTAAGTCTGCAGATAGAAATCATGCACATTTTTCAATGATTATTGGTGAAGAAGAAGTGAAAAATGAAGTTGTTAATATGAAATGTAATCATTCTAGAGAACAGACTGTTGTGAAGTTAGAAGATATTGTTGAATTTATTGAAAATCATTATGAAGGAGGACATGATCATGAATAGAACTCATAATAATGGGGAATTACGAATAGAACATGTAGGTCAAATTGTTGAGTTGAAAGGCTGGGTAGCAAAGAAAAGAAACTTAGGTTCATTAGTGTTTATTGATTTAAGAGATAGATATGGTTTAACTCAAATTATTGCAGATGAATCTATGGAAGCTATTACTAAAGAAATTAAGAATGAATTTATTTTACAGGTTAAAGGAAAAGTTGTTGAAAGATCAAATAAAAATCCTAATATGCCTACTGGTGATATTGAAATTGAAGCTCAAGAAATTAAGATTATCAATACAGCTAATTTAACACCAATCATTGTGGCTGATGAAACTGATGCTTTAGAAGAAACAAGAATGCAATATCGTTATCTTGATTTAAGAAGACCAGTTATGCAAAATAAGATTATTACTAGACATAAGATTGTTCAAAGTATTAGAAATTATTTAAATGATTTAGATTTCATTGATGTAGAAACTCCTTATTTAAATAGATCAACACCAGAGGGAGCTAGAGATTTCTTAGTGCCATCTCGTGTACATAAGGGTGATTTCTATGCTTTGCCACAATCTCCACAGTTATTTAAACAATTATTAATGGTTGCTGGTTTTGAAAGATATTATCAAATCGCTAGATGTTTCAGAGATGAAGATTTAAGAGCTGATAGACAACCTGAATTTACCCAGGTTGACGTTGAGATGAGTTTTATGACTACTGATGAAATCTTAGAAATCGGTGAAAACATGGTTGCGAAAGTTATAAAAGATGTTAAAGGTATTGATATTGAATTACCGTTACCTCGTATGACTTGGAAAGAAGCTATGGAAACATATGGTATTGATAAACCTGATGTCCGTTTTGATATGAAATTAGTAAACTTAAATGAAACTGTAAAAGATGTTGATTTTATGGTGTTTAAATCAGCGTTAGAAAACAATGGTCATGTTAAAGGGATAAATGTAAAAGGAGAAGCAGCTAATTATTCTCGTAAGAAAATTGATAAATTGACTGATTTGGCTAAAACATATAAGGCTAAGGGATTAGCTTGGATGAAATTGGTTAATGGAAAAGCCGAAGGACCTATTGTTAAATTCTTTACAGAAGAACAATTATCTAGATTGTTACAAGTCATGAATGCTGAAGATAATGACTTATTATTATTTGTAAGTGATACTAAATATAGTGTCGTATGTGATGCTTTAGCTGCTTTACGTAATCATTTGGGTAAAGAATTAAAATTATATGATCCAGAAAGCTTAGGGCTATTATGGGTAGTTGATTTCCCAATGTTTGAATATGATGATGAAACACAAAGATATTATGCAACTCACCATCCATTTACTAGACCTAAAGATAGTGATATTGATAAGATTGAAAATGATCCTGCTCATTGTTTAGCTGATGCTTATGATATTGTTATGAATGGTTTTGAATTAGGTGGTGGATCTCAAAGAATCTACGAACAAGATTTACAGCAAAGAGCATTTAAAGCATTAAGCTTAACTGATGAACAAGTTGAAAATAAATTTGGCTGGTTCGTAGATGCTTTAAAATATGGTACACCTCCTCATGGTGGATTTGCATTAGGTTTAGATAGACTTGCAATGTTATTGACTAACAGTGATTCTATTAGAGATGTTATAGCATTCCCTAAAAATGCAAGTGCAAGCTGTCCTATGTCAAAAGCTCCTAATAGTGTAGATAATGATCAGTTAGTTGAACTTGGAATTGAGGCTACTAAAAATGAATCAAAGAATTAATAAAGTTTTAGATGAGATGGCTAGTAGAGGAATTGATCACTTAATTATTAGTGATCCTTCTTCTATTGATTATTTAATTGGTTATAAAAATAATCCTGGTGAAAGAATGTATGTTTTATTATTGACATTAGATGGTAAACATACAATCTTCTTGAATGATTTATTCTATTTAAATCAGAAATTAGATGTTGATATTGTCTGGTATAATGATACAGATAATTATGTAGAAATTTTAGCTCAATATTTACAAGAGGCAAACTGTATTGGTGTAGATAAATTTTGGAATGCCAAATTCTTGTTGCCATTAATGGGGCTTGCAAATGAAGAAACTTGTTTTGAATTAGGTTCTATCTGTGTTGATTATGTTCGTATGAAAAAAGATGAACAAGAACAAGCTTTAATGATTAAGGCGAGTCAGATTAATGATCAAGCGATTGATAAAATGATTGAACTTTGTGCAACAGGAAAATATAGTGAAAAAGAAGTATCGGTTCAATTGGCTGATATTTATAGAAGCTTAGGTTCTGATGATAATTCTTTTATGCCAATTGTTGCTTATGGATCAAATTGTGCTGACACTCATCATATGGGTGATGATACAATGCTAAAGGCTGGAGATAGTATTATCATTGATATGGGATGCCTTTATAAAGGATATTGTAGTGATATGACAAGAACTGTATTTTATAAAGAAGTAAGTGAGGAAGCGAAGAGAGTTTATGAATTAGTAAGAAAAGCTAATGAAGCGGCTGAAGCTATGATTAAACCTGGTGTAAAGCTTTGTGATATTGATAAATGTGCTAGAGATATGATTAAAGATGGTGGTTTTGTTGCTGAATTTAATCATCGTTTAGGACATTTTATTGGTAGAGATGTTCATGAGTATGGTGATGTTTCTGCTTCTTTTGATATGGTGGTTGAAGAAGGTATGATTTTCTCTATTGAACCAGGTGTTTATATTCAGGGACAATTTGGTGTAAGAGTTGAAGATCTGGTTTTAGTAACTAAGGATGGATGTAAAGTTTTAAATAGTTATTCTAAAGATTTAAAAGTTGTTGGTTAAGAGAAATCTTAACCTTTTTGTTTATCTTCTTTTTTTAGAGATGTATAATTTATAAAAATGAGGAAAAACAATAATGATTTTACAAAAGGTTCAGTAAAAAAATATATTTTAAATATTGCTGGACCAATGATTATCGCACAGTTGATTAATGTTTTATATAATGTTATAGATCGTATATATATAGGCTGAATTCCTGAAATTTCTACTCTTGCCATAGGTGGTTTAGGTTTATGTTTACCACTTGTTTCAATTATTATTGCTTTTGCTAGTCTAATAGGTACGGGTGTTTCACCATTATGCTCTATTGCTAGAGGAAAGGGGAATATAGATGAAGCGGAAGAAATTATGGGAAATTCTTTTGTTCTCCTTGTTTTTTTGTTTTGGTTATGGTTTTAGCTTTTCTTTTTAAAGAACCGATATTATGGTTATTAGGTGCAAGTGATGATACTTTCTTATATGCTAATCAATATATTACAAATTATCTTTTCGGTACTTTGTTTGTATTGGTAGGACTTGGGATGAATAGTTTCATTAATAGTCAAGGGTTTTCCAAAATAGGGATGATAACTGTGCTGATTGGTGCTGTTTTAAATATTATTCTTGATCCATTATTTATTTTTATATTTGATACGGGAGTAAGGGGTGCTGCACTTTCTACTGTTATTTCTCAGATGTTATCTGCTTTATGGACTTTTCAATTTTTAGTTGGTAATAATACGCTTCTTAAGTTGAGAAAAGATAAGCTGAAACTTAATTGGTTTTATGTAAAGAAAATTGTCTCTTTAGGTATGGCGGGTTTTATGATGGTTATCACAAATTCTATTGTAACTATAGTATGTAATTCTACTTTATCAATGTACGGTGGAGATATTTATATAGCAATTATGACAATAATCAATTCTATAAGAGAAGTTGCATCTTTACCAGGACAAAATATTGCTAATGCATCACAACCTGTGCTTGGGTATAATTACGGAGTAAAATGTTATAAAAGAGTTTTAGAAGGCATTAAATTTACAACGATGACAGCATTTTTAGCTATGTTAGTATTTTGGCTAGGAATAAATTTTTTTTCCAGTTCAATTGATGAAAATATTTACTAATGATTTTCATATGATTAGTCATGGTGTAACAGCTATTAGATTGTATTTCTTTGGTTTTTATATGATGGCTTTTCAAATGAGCGGTCAAGCGGTTGCAGTGGGTTTAGGAAAATCAAAACAAGCTATCTTCTTTTCTATATTCAGAAAGATTATAATTGTTGTTCCTCTTACTATCATTTTACCTAAGATCATTGGTATAAATGCTGTATTTATTGCTGAAGCTATTAGTAATTTTATAGGTGGCAGTGCATGTTATATAACAATGTGGTTTACAATTGGCAAAAAATTAAAAAACACGGTTTCCCGTGTTTATTCTTGAGCATTTGAATTGTTTTGGTATTTATTGCTCATTAATCCATCTTCAGCACTAGAGTTAGCTTGCTGATTTTGGTTATACCCTTTGTTTTGATTTTGTTTGTTTTTTGAATTTTTGTGACTCATAATTATTTCTCCTTTTTGTCCTTGGACAATATTATTATGGCCAGAAAATTTATGTTTATGAAAAAAATTTTATATATTAAAATGTTTCTATTTATGATAAAATAGTAATGAGGTGACAAATATGTATTATTTTATTGGAATTAAAGGTTCTGGAATGGCTTCATTAGCTTTGATTTTATATGATTTAGGTTATGAAGTTGCTGGAAGTGATATTGATAAATATATTTTTATTGAAGAAGATTTAAGAAAGAAAGGAATTCCTATTTATTCATTTAATAAAGATAATATTAAAGATGGATATCATGTGATAATAGGAAATGCTTTTGATGAATCAAATGAAGAAGTAAAAGCCGCTAAAGAAAATCCAAATGTTATTACCCATACATATTATGATTTTTTAGGACATTTAATGAATCGATATGTATCTGTAGGTATTGCTGGTACACATGGAAAAACAACAACTACTGGTATGGCTTATCATTTGTTTGAAGAATATGATAAGACTTCTGTTTTAATTGGTGATGGAACTGGTCATGCAGTTAATGACAGTAAATATTTCATAGCTGAGACATGTGAATATATGGATCATTTTTTACATTATTATCCTAATTATGTTATTATTAATAATATTGAAATGGATCATGTTGATTATTTTAAATCAATGGAACAATATAAAAAGTCCTTTGAAACTTATGCTAATCAGGCTAAAGATACAGTTATTATTTGGGGAGATGATCCTCATCTACCGACTTTAAATTATACGAAGAGAGTTGTTAAGTTTGGTTTGAAAGATAGTAATGATGTTGTTGCTAGAAATGTTATTAATAATGATCATGGTTTATCTTTTGATGTTTATATTCATAAGGAATTATTTGGTCATTTTAATTTACCATTCTTTGGTATGCATATGTTATATAATTCATTAGCAGTCCTCACTTTGGGATATTTAGAAGGTATGGATGCTGATTATATTGAAGAAAGATTATCTACATTTGAAGGAGTTAAACGTCGTTATACAGTTAAAGAAGTTGGAAACTGTATATATGTTGATGATTATGCACATCATCCTACTGCTGTAAAATATGTTATTGAAGCAACAAGAACAAGATATCCTGGTAAAAAGATTGTGGCTTTATTTAAACCTGATCGTTTTTCAAGAATTGCTCGTTTTGCTAAAGAGTTTGCTCAGGCAATGGATAGTGCTGATTATCCATTTTTATGTCATTTTCCTGAAAATGCAAAAAAAGAAGAAGGTATTGATATAGATATTACTGAAATTGGGCAATATATACCTAGAGCGAAAATTATTAAAGAAGATGAAGAAGCAGCTAAGATGTTAGCTCAATATGATAATGTTGTTTATTTGTTTATGAGCAGTAAAGATATTTACAAATTAGAGGAAAAAGTTATAGCTCAAAAAAAGTTATAATTATTATATAAATAGTATAGAAAGGAGAGACTATGAATTACGTTGATTTATGTACATGTTTTTTAATTTTATCTGGTGCTTTTGCATTGATTTGTCTAGGGGTATTATTGCTTAAAACTTCTTCTACAATGAAAGAAGTTACAGCGATGCTTCAAGTTTTACAAATCACATTAGATAAAGCTAATAAGACTTTAGATGATATTAATGTGAAATTGGATATGCTTAATGCTCCAGTAGAAATGGTGAGTGGTTTCTTTAATCGTGACCGTGCTCGTAATGGATTTTTAGCTAGTATAATGGCTGCTAAATCTATGTTTAAAAAGAAATCAAAATAAAAGGAGAGAATTAAATGAAATTAGGAAAATTTATTTTAGGATTAGGAATTGGAGCAGTTGCTGGATTATTATTAGCTCCTAAAAAAGGTAGTGAATTAAGGGAAGATATTAAGAATGAATCTTTAAAGGTTTATGAAAATGTAAAGAATATGTCTAAAGAAGATATCGAATCTGCTTTAGGAAAAACAATTGAATCTGTAAAAAAATCAGTGGATGAGTTTGATGTTGAAGAATTTAAAGATACTGCTAAAACAAAATTAAATGAATTAGAAACAAAATTAGAAGATTTTGCTGAAAAAGTAAAAGATTCAGAAAAATATACTCAAGTAAGAGATGGAGTTATTGAAGTTACAGATAAAGTTAATTCTAAAATTGAAGAAATGAAATCAAAAGTATTAGAATCAAATTTTGTAGAAAAAGATTTAGTGGATTTGTCGGAAGAAATCGATGCTGTTGAAGAAAAATTAGAAGAAATGATTGAAGAAATTACTGAATAATGGCAAAAAAGGTTACAATATATGACGTTGCTACTGAGGCTGGTGTCTCTTTAGCAACTGTTTCTCGTGTTATTAACGGTTCAAATGTTGTTAAACCTCAAACACGTGATAAAGTTTTAGAAACAATTCAACGTTTAGATTTCAAACCGAATCAGATTGCAAGAGGTCTTGCAACAAGTAAAACAACAACAATCGCAGTTGTTTTCCCTCAATCATTGTTTGCTCATGTTAAAAATATGATTGGTGGTATAGGGGATACAAGTAGAAGAT
The DNA here is from genome assembly GCA_036308445.1 of Bacilli bacterium. Taxonomy (GTDB): domain Bacteria; phylum Bacillota_I; class Bacilli_A; order Erysipelotrichales; family Coprobacillaceae; genus MGBC113645. Next base: position 51,891 of record JAXJVS010000042.1, read on the forward strand.
TAGATTATAATGTAAGTATTTATACAACTGAAGATCTTGGAGATGGTGATCCAAGTGAAAGTGTTATTGAAAAAGTTGTAAAATCGAGAGCTGATGGAGTTGTATTATTTAATAGTAATCAAATTGATGAACACATTGCTTTATGTGAAAAGTATAAAATTCCGACTGTTGTTATTGGAAAAAAAGTATCAAATGAGTTTATGGGCTCTATTTATGTAGATGCTAAAAAGATTGCTTTTGAACTTATAGATAGTTTTTTGAGAAAAGGAAAAAAAGATGTTTTATTTATCCATCAATTGCAGAATCTTGTTAGTTCTTCTGATTTGTGTGATGGAATTAGAGAAGCTTATAAACATCATGGTTTGACTTTTAATGAGGACAATATTATGAAAACTTCTCATCATTATGAAAAAAGTTATCCTCAATTAAAAGATTATTTTAAAACCCAGAAACATGATGTTGTTTTTACAAGCTATGATAAAGAAGGTGTTGCTGTTGTTAATGCGGCAATAGATAATGGTATTAAAGTTCCTGAAGAAATGGAAGTTGTAGGAATGATGAATACTAGTTATTCTATTATGTCTAGACCTACTTTGTCTACTATTCATGTTCCTGTTTATGATATGGGTGCTTTGGCTATTCGATTATTAACAAAAATTTTAAATGATGAAGATATTGATAGTAAAGAAGTGTCATTACATTATTTATTTATGAAAAGAGATACTACTAATATTTAAGAACTTCTAATAGGAGTTCTTTTTCTTATAAGTAAAAATATTTGTCTTTTTAAAAATACAAATGTCGAATAGTGACTAAAATGTTCTTGTATGATATAATGTTTACGTTAAGGAGGTTAAAGAAATGAAAATTAGTTTAAATCTAGATAGTATTGCCCTCCTTTTATTTTGTAGTGATATTGTAAGTGATAGTTCTAAACCTTTAACACAAGAAGAATGGTTTGAAGTAGAAAAAAAATTAAGATCTTCTACTTTAAAAGAACCTTCTCGTTTGTTTGGAATGAGCAAAGATGCATTAGTACAGATTTTACAAATAGATGAATATATTGCTTATAAAATGATGGCCCGAGCTACTATATATGATAAACTGATGTATGCTTTACATAATCTTCAAAATGAAGGAATTAATATAACAACAAAATATGAAGATAATTATCCCTCTTCTTTAATACATTCTTTGAAAAAAAGATCCCCTTTATTTTTGTATTATATTGGAGATTTATCAATTTTAAAAAATATGGTTTCTATTGTTGGGCCTCAACAAATGGAAAGGAAGTTACAATCTTTTACAAAAAATTTAGTTAGAAAGTTGTATGATGAAGATAAGGTGTTAGTTTCTAGTGGAGCTAAAGGAATAGAAACTTATGCCTTGAAGATGCATTTGAAATTAGGTGGTAAAGCTGTTTGTATTGTGAGTGATCACATGCTTGATAAGAAACAGGGATATAATAAACAAATTAAAGATAAACAAATGGTTTTGATTAGTGCTGTTGATCCATATGCTTTCTTTAACGTTACAAATGCATTAGATAGAAATATTTATGTTTGTGGATTATCTGATTATCAATTTGTAACTTCTTCACATATTAATAGTGGTGGAATCTGGTTTACATCTATTCAGAATTTCCATTATCATTGGACAACTCAGATTGTTTATGATGAACCTAGATATAATGGGAATATAAGATTACTTGAAATGGGAGCTTTAAAGATTAGTAATGAAGATATTCTTTCGTTATTAACTATTGATCAGATTGTTGAGAAAAATAAAGCTGTTAATGTAGTAGAGGAAATTATGGTTGATCAAATGTCTATTTATGAGTTTATTGAGGAATAGTTATGCAGGAGTTTAAAAAATATAAAATTACATATACTCTTATTGGAATATGCATTATTTTATACATTGTGACAACATTATTGTATGGTATAGAAATGAGTAGTTATGATGCTTTAGAGTTTTTAGGCTATAATCCAATGATAGTTTATATGAATCATTCTTATTATCGCTTGATTACTGCTAATTTTATCCATTTTGGAATTTTACATATTGTAGTGAATTGTTATTCTTTATATAATATTGGCCCTTTTATGGAAAGAATATTAGGTTTTAAAGAATATTTGATTGTGATAATGACTTCAATGATTTCTACAACACTTATACCTTATATTTTATTTTTTATTAATGGTTTTGGATATGATAGTGTAAGTGGTGGTATTAGTGGCGTTATATGTGGGCTATTAGGTTCTATTGCTGCTTTAGCTTTGCTTTTAAAAGGGCGATTTAAAGATGTTTTTAGAAATGTATTGCCTAGTATTGTATTAATGATATTTATGTCTTTTGGTTTTGATGATATTTCTCTTTCAGGGCATTTGTGTGGTATGATTGGTGGATTTATTTCTACTTATATTTTGATGAGAATGAAGCTGAAGCGTAGAATAGACATTATTAATTAAAAATAGTAGTTCAATACTTAAAAGGATGGTGAATTGAAAATGTCTTTAAAAGATAAATGGAATGAATATAAAGAAGAAAAAGAAAGAAAAGATTATTTCCGTAAAAGAAATGATTTATATGTTGATAGTATAACTATGACAAAAACAATGATTGCTGGCTTATTAGCTGCAATTGTTGGAGCTGTTATTGTTGATGTTATTACATCGACCATAGGCATTAGAAATTCATATTTTTATATTGTTTTAGGTGGTGTAGTAGGAAATGTTGTTAAATATGTTTCTTCAGTTCAGTCTAAACAAATGGGGATTTTAGCTGCTATTTTAACTGTTGTGGGGTGTATGCTAGCTCATTTTGTATTCTTTGTATATATGTTTGGTTTACTTAATATGTTTAGTGCACTGTTTTTTAGTGTAACATCAATATTTTCTGATGTTTTTAGCATTGTATTTTTGATTTTAGGCGCTTGTATTGCTTATCAGACTGCTCGATAGATTGAAGAAAAAGGTGATCTAGAAATCTAAGTGCATTACAGATTTTGCAGATAATTTAGGGGCTGTTATACCCCGAAGCTTGTAAAATGAGGATTATCTTCGAAAGCAGGGAACGAGAGTTTCCTGCTTTTTTTAAAACTGTTTCCAGTCACCGTCATTCATCAACCTCAAAATTTATAAAGAAAACAATAAAAACTACACGATATTGTGTGATGTACACTAAAACTGAGATTTTATAGTCACTTTTTTTCACCTCTTTTTTTAATTATCATATGATAAAATGAAGGAGGAAATATGGAAATTTTTGATAATCAATGCTCATGTCAAAATGAGCAAAAAGATATGCTTCTATTTCAACCAAATGAAGCATTTATGTTAGGAAATCTATTTCAGGATTTGTATCAGTCTTATAAAGGGTTTTCGAATTACTGTGTTCAGAGTAGTAATGAAAGACAACAAATGTTATTGAATGTTCAGATCAATGAGTTTGTTGCTCATGAGATAAATTTATATTTGGACAATCATCCTAATGATGGAAGAATGTTACGTTTATATCATGAATATGTTAGAAGAGCTAAAGAAGCAAGAAAAGAATTTGAGAATCATTATGGACCGCTTGCTGTACAAAATTCTAATAAAAATATACCATTTCAATGGATTGAGGAGCCTTGGCCATGGCAACATCAATTATAGGGGGAGATAAAAATGTGGAACTATAGTAAAAAATTACAATATCCAATTGATATTAAAAGAAAAGATATAGAAATGGCTAAGTATATTGTAACTCAATTTGGTGGTTCTAATGGTGAATTAGCTGCTTGTTTAAGATATCTAACACAAAGATATACAATGCCTGATGATAAAGGAAAAGCGTTATTAACTGACATTGGTACAGAAGAAATGGCGCATATGGAAATGATTAGTGCTATGGTTTATCAGTTGTTAGAAGGAGCTACTGTTCAGGAGATTAAAGATGCCGGATTAACGTCTCATTATACGGAACATGGGTTTTCTTTATATCCTGTAGACGCAAATGGTGTTCCATTTACAGTCACATATTTTGCAGTGACAGGAGATCCAGTTGCGGATTTGGCAGAAAATATGGCTGCTGAACAAAAGGCAAGAGCCATTTATGAAAATTTAATGAACTTGACAGATGATCCGGATGTCCTTGCGCCATTATCTTATTTAAGACAAAGAGAAATAGTACACCATCATCGCTTTAAAGAATTATATGATGAATATGTAGAAAAATATTACCAGCCAGATATGAAAAAATGTCAAAACAATTAAAGTTTAAGGTATAACATTTGTTATGCCTTTTATTAATTTTTAGTTCATATTTAGTCTATATAATAAAAGAAAGGTAGGCGTTAATTATGAAAGTAAAGGTTGTTTATACATCTCATTGTAAGGATGCGAAAATTTTAGCTGAAGACATAGCTAGATATGCAAAAACATATGCTCAACCAATAAATAATTTTAATTTTTATGAAGAGATTGATTTGTTAGTTATTGGTTTTGATGATTATTTTTGTTTGAAAGATAAAGAATTAGAAGAATTTATAACGAAATTAAAAAGACAATATATTAAAAATGTTGCATTGTTTAATATGTTTTGTTTTTCTAATAAAAAGATGGAAAAAGCAATAGAACTATGTCAAAAAAATGATCTGCCTTTGATGAGAGAAACTTATTCTTCTAAAAGAAAGCTAAGACGCCAAAATAGATTAACCATTGATACAATAGAAGGTGGAAGGCTATATATTCTTGATATGATAACAATTTGTAGGAATTACTATTGATTTTCAAAATTTGAAAATTTAGATTAATAATAAATTATCACGATGATAAAAAATGAAACTATTTCCAGTTTCTTTTTTTATGTTTTTGGATAATAAGTAGTTATTAAGGTGATAAATTGTGATAATAGATGATAAAAAAAGAGAAAATAAAAAACAAAAAAATATATAAGATTTATGAAAATAACAAAAATAAAATAATTGTATTTTGATAATGACAAAAATAAGGTTTGACAGAAATTATCACTTTGATATAATAACACTATAATTTCAGCAAGGGGGGTGGAAATATGAAAAAGCTAGAAATTGTAATTCGTCCAGAAAAATTTGAAAGTTTAAAATCTATTTTAAAGAAACATGAAATTTCTGGGATGATGGTTTCTAATGTCATGGGACATGGAAAACAAATGGGTTATCAGCAACAATATAGGGGGAATGTTTATTCAGTTAATTTAGTGAATAAATTAAAAGTTGAAATTGTTGTAAAAGATGAAGTTGTTGATTTGATTTTGAAAAGTATCGCAGATGAATTACCAACAGGACAAGTTGGAGATGGAAAAGTATTTGTATATGATGTAATAAATGCGATGCGAATTAGAACAGGTGAAAAAGGAGAAGAAGCACTTTAATGAATCATAAAGGGGGATGATGAAAATGGAAGTTACTCAATTAATTAATATAGTGTGGGTTTTTCTAGCTTCGTGCTTGGTTATGTTAATGCAGGCAGGCTTTGCTATTTTAGAAGCAGGTCTTACTAGACAAAAGAATTGTAATAACGTTTTAATGAAAAATATTATGGATTTTGTTATTGGATCTATAGTTTTTATGATTGTTGGTTTTGGATTAATGTTTGGTGATGATGTAATAGGATTTATTGGAAGTAGTGGTTTTATTGATCCTACAACATTAAATTTAGAACAATTTGATGCTTTATCGCCATCTATATTTATTTTCTTTCAGACTGTATTCTGTGCTACTGCTGCTACGATTGTTTCAGGGGCAATGGCTGAAAGAACAAAATTTATCAGTTATCTTATTTATACTTTCATAATTTCTTTAGTTATTTATCCAGTATCTGGACATTGGATTTGGGGTGGTGGCTGGTTAGCTGATCTTGGATTTATTGATTATGCTGGTTCTAGTGCAGTTCATTCAGTAGGTGGCTGGGCTGCTTTAATAGGTGCTATGGTATTAGGACCTAGAATTGGAAAGTATAACAAAGATGGTTCTTCGAATGCTATTCCGGGCCATAATATTATGATGGCAACTTTAGGAGTCTTTATTTTATGGTTCTGTTGGTTTGGATTTAATCCTGGTTCGTCTTTAGAAGCCGCTGGATATGTAGGTCACATTGCTTTAACTACTAATTTATCAGCATGTGCAGGTGCGTTAGTTGCTTTAATTATTACATGGGTTAGATATGGAAAACCAGATATTTCAATGACATTAAATGGTATATTAGCTGGTTTAGTAGCTATTACTGCTGGTTGCCATATTATTTCATTATATGGTTCTTTAATTGTAGGTGCTATTTCTGGAGTATTAGTTGTATTTGGATGTGAGTTCTTAGATAAGAAGCTTCACATTGATGATCCTGTGGGTGCTGTTGGTGTTCACTGTTTAAATGGTGTCTGGGGTACAATCGCAGTGGGCTTATTTGCTTGTCATACAGTTGCTAGCCCTGACGGATCTTTAGGTTTATTCTACGGCGGAGGATTTACTCAATTAGGAATTCAAGTATTAGGTGTAGTCGCAGTAGCTGCATGGGTATGTGTTACAAGCTTTATTATGTTTAAAGTTATTAAGCATACAATTGGTTTGAGAGCAAGTGAGCAGGAAGAATTGCAAGGACTAGATTTAGGAGAACATGGTTCTGAATGTTATCCTGATTTCTTGAAAAAATAGAAAATGGAAAAGGGGAATACCCCAATGTCATAAATTAAAATGACATAAACTTAACAGGAAATAGTATCAATATGATATTATTTCCTGTTTTTATTTTTTTAAGAAGCCAAAAAGTGTAGTATTGATACTACATGTTCAAAAGTATATAATAATAGTGTTATTGATATATGAAATGTACTGGACTTTGTTTTCTAACTTTAAGGGGTGCAGAACGTCCAGACCTTATAGTTTCTATTTCATTTGCGATTATCGATTCAATATCAGGTGGTATATGCCGCCTTTTTTCTTTTTGTATATATTTTGATATTATAAAAAACTCTTGTGGAATTAACTGCATACACATATTTTCTTTGATTTTCTTGGTTTAATATTTCTAATTATTTTTCACTGAAATTGTAGAACAATAACTTTGTATATATTTCCTGTCTGATTGAGTCTTTTTTTGCATGAAAAGCATTTAGACCTATTGCATATGTCAGTTCTCGGATGGATGATTCGCTTCTCCGACGAATATTATATAGTTCTATGATTATTTCAAGAAGTAATTCATTTCTTTCAAGATTCGTGAATACTGTTTTGTATGTATCCTCTGTAATTTTGAAACGTATGATTTTGCATTCAAATTCAAAGAATTTTTCATTTCCAAAGGAGTCGGATTTTTGATTTTTAGGCATGAATTTGTGGATTTCAGGTTATGCTTTGATTTCATTTGTGTTTCTTAATGCAAGAATTCTTTTAACATCAACATTAAACTCATCTGCCTTTGGCAGTCCAAAGCTTCTCGCTACACTTGTCTTTGAAGCAATATCTTTGATATGGATAGGATACTTATTTTCTGATTTCATAACATGAACAAAAGAATTCAAAGATTCAAACCCTCTATCTGCGATAAAAATGGGTTTATTGATTGACTTGTGTCTGTCTGACAGTTTATTAAATGCACCATTTTTGTTCATGCGATCTTCTCCCTGAATAATTACATCAACATAAAGATGAGATGACAGATCGAATATTGCACATAAGTAAGTATTCTTTTTTTGTATACCTATAAACAATAGCCACACACCATCACCGTAAGGTCAATATATATTAAAAAAAGGGATATATTTTTTATGTATTCCTTCGAAAATTATTTTTATTAACTTAATGACAATGAGGGAGAACCTCTTTTTTTTATACTTAAGATATGTTAGAATGATTTATTAAGAGGTGGAAAATATGAAAAATTATAAATTTGATACATTAACTATACATGCTGGTCAAAAAGTGGACCCAACTACAAAAGCAATTGGTGTACCTATTTCATTGACAAATGCATATACATTTGACGATGCTGATCAAGCAAAAAATATTTTTGCTTTAGAAGAAGGAGGGTATTTCTATTCGAGATTATCTAATCCAACTGTCGATGTTTTACAAACTCGTATGGCTGCTTTAGATGGTGGTGTAGGTGCTGTTGCTTTCTCTTCAGGAACTGCTGCAATTATGGGGTTGATTATGACAGTATGTGAAAGTGGTGATGAAATTGTTGCTGCTAATAATTTATATGGTGGTACTATTGGGTCTTTGTCTGGAACTATGGCAGGTATGGGATTTAAATCTCATTTTGTTGATCCAAGGGATTTAGAAGCTGTTGAAGCTGCAATTAATGAAAAAACAAAGATTTTATTTTTTGAATCTGTAGGTAATCCAAATGGTGATATGTTTGATTTTGAAGAAATAGCAAAGATTGCTAAGAAACATGGTATTTTATATGTTATAGATAATACTACTTCTACACCAGCTTTATTTAAACCTATACAACATGGTGCTGATGTTGTTGTATATTCTACAACAAAATATATCGCTGGACATGGTAATATTATGGGTGGTGTAGTTGTTGATGGTGGTAAGTTTGATTGGGCTAATGGTAGATATCCATTGTTTACTAATCCTGATAAAGCTTATCATGATATTGTTTATGCTGATTTAAAAGAATCTGCTTTATGTACCAAGATGATTGCTAAGACATTGAGAGATTTAGGTGGATGTATGTCTCCGTTTAATGCATATATGACTCTATTAGGACTTGAAACATTACCATTGAGAATGAAGAAACATGTAGAAAATTCAAGAAAAATTGCTCAATTTTTAAATGATTGTGAAGATGTTGAATGGGTTTCATATGCAGAATTAGAAAATCACGCTTCTCATGAGTTGTGTAAGAAGTATTTCCCAAATGGCTTTGGAGGATTATTCACATTTGGTGTTAAAGGGGGCAGTGAAGGTGGAAAAACGGTTATTAATAATATTCAATTATTTATTCATGCTACTAACTTTGCTGATTCTCGTTCGCTATTAACACATCCTGCATCAACTACTCATGCTCAAATGAGCGAGGAAGAAAGATTGGCTGGAGGAGTAAAACAAGAAACTATTAGAATTTCTATTGGCCTAGAAGATGCAGATGACTTAATTGATGATTTAAAACAAGCTTTTGACAAGATTTAACCAGTTCTGAATAGAACTGGTTTTTGTGTAAAAAAAAGATACTTAAAAAGTATCTTGTATGTACTATTCAACAATCATTGCATCTTTGATTGGCATTTTTGGATATTCCTTATTGATATGATCATAGAATAAAGTACCTTCAAAATGGTCAAGTTCATGTTGTAGACAGATAGCTAAGAATCCTCTTGCTATAATGGTAACATCTTTATCTGTTAAAACATCATATCCTTTAACTGTAACTTTCGCAAAGCGAGGAACATATCCTTCAATGTTTTCATTAACTGATAAACAGCCTTCACCATCTTTTAAATAAGATTTTTTTTGTGTATGAGCAACAATTCTAGGATTAACTAATGCATAAGAATCATCATTAATGAAATTACCTTCATCATCATAATTTTTAACATAAATAGCGCATATTCTTTTTAAAATCCCAATTTGTACACCAGCAATTCCGACTGCTGGTCTTAAATCATATTTTTCAGATAATTCTTCATCTTGAGAATTTACTAAGAACTGGTACATTTCCAATAATGTATGTCTTGTTTCTTCATCTATTGGAAGCTCAACAGGAAGAGATTTTTCTCTGATTAAAGGATGAGAATCATCAATAATATTTTTCATTGTAATCATCTTTTTTCACCTACCTTGTTCCATTATAACAAATCATACAAAAATATGCTAGATAACTCTAGCATATTTTTGTACATCCACAGATAATTAATAATAAGAAGACAACTAATACAATAGCGAACCATGTGCTTCCGTTACCACATCCACCACACATTGAGAAATTTTGGAATCCTCCACAGTTTCCACAACCTCCGCATCCAAATGGGTTACATGAGAAAGTAGGCATATAGCTATTGCATCCACATCCACCGTAATTATAACAAGTGTTCATTGTTTCACCTCCTTACATTACTAAATTATTCATCTTTTTTATTTTTGTTAGTGTTTCTACCCATTCTTATTTCTTTTTTTTAGAATTTACTGTATAATAATTTTAGTTTAAAGGGGGAAAGATAAAATGTATGATTATCCTTTAGATTATACTTGGAGTACTGAAGAGATTATAGATGTGATGTCTTTATATAATGCTGTAGAGAAAGCGTATGAAGAAGGTATAAGTAAAGAAGAATTTATGAACTGTTATCGATTATTTACTTCTATTGTTGATTCAAAGAGTCAGCAAAAACAATTAGATAAAGAATTTTTAAAAGCTTCTGGATATTCAATCTATGAGGTTTTTAAGAAAGCTCAAGATCATGATTGGATTCAGATGTAATGGATTTGATTAAAAGAATATTTAAAAGAAGTGGTGTTGATCGTACAGTTTATTTAGCTGTTCTCGTGTTGACTGTTTTTGGTATTATTATGATTGGTAGTGCGTCTATAGGAAGCAGTGCTAAATATGGTTCTACCTATGCAACAGTAAATATGATTAAGCAAGGTATATTTGTTTGCTTGGGATATTGTTGTATGGTCTTTTTAGCGAGATGTTTTAAAACAAAATGGGTAACTGAAAAGTCAGTATGGGTTGTGTATTGTATATCTTTAGTATTGATGTTGTCTTGCTTGCTTTTTAGTTCAAGAAAAGGATCTGCTTCATGGATACCAATTGGCCCGTTTACTTTACAGCCAATAGAATTTATGAAAATAGCAATGATTTTATTCTTATCTTTTCAATTTGGTGAATTACCTGAAATATGTATAATTCCTAAATCAATGAGCAAAGATAAAAGAGAGAAAATGAAAACAAGAAAAATGGTATATTGTTTTTTTATTCCTGTTATTGCGATTTTTGTAGCTTTTGGTATTGGTGGATTTGTACAGGATGACTTGGGTTCAGCTATTATTTTAGCAATGATATGTTTATTTGTATTTTATTGTACACCAATAAGATATTATTCAAAAATGAAGAAATTTTCTATTTTTGTTATTGCGATATGTTTTGTATTAATTCTGATCTGTGCCAATTTTGTGTTTGAACCACATCAATTAAGACGTTTTTTAATCTGGTTAGATCCTGCTAATAGTGAATACTATTATAACGGAAGCTTTCAGCTTGCAAATGGCCTTATTGCTTTTGCACAAGGTGGATTGTTCGGTAAAGGTTTTGGAGCTTCTACACAGAAGTTTGGTTATATAGCAGAATCTCAAAATGATTTTATTTCTTCAATTATTGTTGAAGAATTAGGTGTGGTAGGCTTTTTGGTGTTTGTAATCGTACCTTATTGTATTATCATATTTAAGATGTTTACTTATGGACAAAAAATAAAAGAAACTAAGAGTAAATTAATATTATATGGAATAGCCACTTATTTTTTTGCTCATATTTTAATTAATGTAGGTGGTGTTTCTGGTTTTATTCCAATGACTGGGGTTCCTTTATTGATGGTATCTTTAGGTGGTTCATCTACATTGGCTTCGATGATGGCAATTGGAATAGGACAAGCTATTATTGCAAAATATAATAAGGATAAATTAAAAGAACAGTTATAATCTTTTCGCATATTCTAATTATAGGTGAGAATATGAACAAGATTGATGAATTTAAAGCCTTTATGCGTACGATTCCTTCAATTAGGGAGGAAGTCTCTAAAGGGCGATATACTTGGCAACAGTTATATGAAATTTATGATGTTTATGGTGAAAATGACAAATTCTGGTTACCTTATCAGAAGTCGGCTTTTGATGTTTCTTCTTTGTTAGAAATTGTTAAAAATGTTGATTTGAATGCTTTGTCTAAAAGTTTTGACGGGATTCAAAAGATACTAGAGTTGGTTAATGGTTTAGTTGCGAAAGAAGACAAGCCTAGACAGTGGTATGATGATTGATGAGAATATGAAGTTATATTTGCGTTTTCATCCAAAATGGTATTTATTGTTGTCAAGATATCCTGAATGTTATAAAGATGTATATGAACAGTATAAAATAGAAAATAAATTGACATTAGCGGATCGTATTGAAAAAATTGGCTTAATGATATCGATGATTGATATGTTATTATAGGAGAAATTATGTTTACATTATTAAATGATTTAAATGAATGTATCTGTAATGATGAAAAATATAAAGCTTATATAGAAGCAAAAAAACAGTTGGAAAAAGAAGATATAAATCAACTATTAAAGAAATATCAGAATATTAGTCATGATTATTTTAAATTAAAACAATATGAAAAATATACTGATATTTCTTCTTCAAAAAAAGAATATATAGAGATAAAAAAGCAAATTTCTAACAATCAAATTATTCAGGAATATTATACAAAATATTATGAATTAAATGGATTATTAGAAGAAGTTACTAAAATTATTTTTAGTGGAATATCAGATGAATTATTATTAGATAGATATTTATTGTAGGAGTATTTATGAGAGTTGTAGCTGGTAAATTTCGTAGTAGACAATTAAAGAGTGTTGATTCTAAAAAAACAAGACCTACAACCGACAAAAATAAAGAGAACTTATTTAATATGATAGGTCCTTATTTTGATGGTGGTGTTTGTCTTGATTTGTTTGCAGGTAGTGGAGGATTAGGGATAGAGGCTATTTCTAGAGGTATGAATGAATTATATAGTGTTGATCATCAGTATAAAGCCTTTTCTACTATAAGAGAGAATGTTTCAATGCTTAAAATTGAAAATCAATGTCATTTGTATAAGATGGATTATAAAAAAGCTTTAAATCAATTTAAGGAAGAACATCTTCATTTTGATTTGGTATTATTGGATCCGCCTTATGGATTAAAAATCAATAAAGATATTATTGAATTCTTAAAAAATGAGAATATGCTAAATGATGGATGTATTATCGTTGTTGAAGATTTGTTGGAAGAAGCTATTGAAGTTGAAGAGCCATTATATTTAAAGAAAGAGAATAAATATGGTATTACTGTTCTTCAAATTATTAAATATGAGAGGTAAGTTATGAAATTAAATGCAGTTTATGCTGGAACTTTTGATCCAGTAACAAATGGTCATTTGGATATTATTGAAAGAGCTAGTCAGATGTATGATAAATTATATGTGACTATTTTTGATAACCCAAATAAGAAAACTTTATTTACATTAGAAGAAAGGCTTGAATTATTGAAAGAAGCCACAAAAAACTTTGACAATGTTATTGTGGATGCTAGTCATGAATTATCAGTTGAATATGCTAAAAAAGTGGGGGCTGGAATATTAGTGAGAGGTTTAAGGGCAACAATGGATTTTGAATATGAATTGCAGCTGGCCTTTTCTAATCAATATTTAGATGATTCTATTGAGATGGTTTTCTTAATGACAAGACCAAATCATTCATTTATTTCTTCATCAGCTGTTAAGGAAATGGCTTCACATCATCGTGGTGTGGATGCATTGGTTCCAGAATGTGTGGCTATGGCTTTGAAAAATAAATATAAAAAATAGTAGATTTTGATATATTGACGTTGTTATCTGTTTAAAGAATGAAGAAAAAGAAGAACTTATAATTTATATATTTGTTATTTGAGTAAAAGATATAATTGAAGAAAGACTAATAAGTTAACAAGATATTTTAGGAAAATATATGTTTCCTAAAAGTGACGAATAAATGTAAGAATGGAGGAATAGAAATGGCTAATTATCAAGGAATGATGAAAATTATTTCGAAAAAAGAATTAGTAAAAGATGTTTATGAAATGGTATTAGAAGGTTCTGCGGCATCTTTTATAACTGCTCCAGGTCAATTTATTAATATTAAGGTTAGTGATACTTTACAGCCTTATTTAAGAAGACCTATGAGTATCTGTGATTATGATGAAAATCATATTAGAATTATTTTTAGAGTTGTGGGAGAAGGTACAAAGATTTTAGCGACTAAAGAAATTAATGATGAATTAGATTGTTTAGTTGGGTTGGGTAATGGTTTTATTGATTTAGAAGGCGATGAAGCTGTTGTTATTGGTGGAGGATTAGGTGTACCACCTATGTATTCAACTGCAAAACATTTGATTTCTAAGGGAGTTAAAGTAACAGCGGTTTTAGGTTTTAATAGTGCTAAAGATGTTTTCTATAAAGAAGAATTTGAAAAGATATGTCCAACAGTTATTGCAACTATGGATGGTAGTGTAGGGGTTAAAGGTACCGTTATTGATGCTATTGAAGAAAAAGAAATTACATTTGATAAGTATTATACATGTGGTCCGGAAAAAATGTTAGATAATTTAGTGTTAAAATATCCTAATAATGGATACTTATCTTTTGAAGCTAGAATGGGCTGTGGTTTTGGGGCTTGTATGGGATGTTCATGTAAAGTGAAAACAAAACCATATAAACGAATTTGTGTTGAAGGACCTGTTTTAATGAGTAGTGAGGTGATTGTCAATGAGTAATTTAAGAGTTAAACTTCCAGGGTTAGATATGAAAAATCCTGTAATACCAGCAAGTGGAACATTTGGATTTGGTTATGAATTTGCCAAGTTCTATGATATTAACGAATTAGGAAGTATGATGCTAAAAGGTACAACATTAGAGCCTCGTTATGGCAATCCTTTACCAAGGATTGCCGAAGGGCCAAGCGGTATGTTGAATGCTATAGGTTTACAAAATCCTGGTGTTGATGCAGTTATGAATGAAGAGTTAGAAAAACTTAGACCTTTATATACCGATAAAGTCATTGCAAATATAGGTGGAAGCGCAGTTGAAGATTATGTTGAAACTGCTAAACGTATATCTACTCATGATATGGTCGGAGCATTAGAGCTAAATATATCATGTCCAAATGTACATAGTGGTGGGATTCAGTTTGGTACAAATCCAGATATGGCTGCTGAAGTGACTAGAGCTGTAAAAGCTGTATCTCAAGTTCCTGTTTATGTTAAACTATCTCCTAATGTTACTGATATTGTAGCTATGGCTAAAGCGGTTGAAGCAGCTGGAGCTGATGGAATTACAATGATTAATACATTAATTGGTATGAGATTTGACTTAAGAACAGGTAAGCCAATTATTGCTAATAAAACTGGTGGTTATAGTGGACCGGCTATTTTCCCAGTTGCATTAAGAATGGTACATCAAGTATCTCAAGCTGTAAATATACCAGTTATTGGAATGGGTGGTATTGCTAGTGGTAGAGATGCTATTGAAATGATGATTGCAGGAGCTAATGCAGTTGCTGTAGGTTGTCAAAATTTAGTTGATCCATACGCATGTGTAAAAATTATTAAAGAAATGAATGAAATTTTAGATGAAATGGGCATCGAAGATGTCAATGATATCGTAGGATTATCACATAAATATTAAAAGTGTCGAATATAACGACACTTTTTGTGTTTTAAGAAAAAGAATATAAAATTATCTTAAAAAATATATTATTAAACAAATAAAAAGTTACTAAAAATGTGAAATTTTTGTGTATTTCTTCGCATTTTGTAATTGAAATGTATATGCTTTCATTGTATAATATTTTTGTTAGAAATATGGAAGGAGATTATTTGAAATGAAAAAATTCTTAAAAGCTGCTCTTGCATTTGCGATGGTTGCTGCTGTAACTACTGGATGTGGAGCAAAAGCAAATTACACTAAAGTTGGTTTAGGTGTAGTATCTAGTTATTCTGAAGGTCAAGTTAACTCTACTTTTGTTGCTTTAGGATTAGATGGTGATGGTAAAATCCAATACATCGATTTAGATGTAGCTCAATCTACTCCTGGTGGAGATGGTGAATATGACCAAACAAAAGAAGAACGTGGTTCTGATTATGGTATGGCTGCTATTTCTCCAATTGGTAAAGAATGGAATGAACAAGCTGAAGCATTTGAAGCGTGGTGTAAAGGTAAAACTCCAGATGAAGTTGCTGCTGTAGAAACTATGGATTATCATGGTGGTAAAGCAGCTAATACTGGTACTGATTTAGCTGCTGGATGTACAATTGTTATTGATGATTTCTTAGCTGCTGTTGCTAAAGCTGCTACTAATGCTGTAGAAGTTGAAGCTGATTCTATCGTTTTAGGTAGAACTATGTCAAATGATGCTGATGCTAAACAAACATCAACTGACTTAGTATTATTAGCTAAAGATGCTGATGGTAAAGTTGTTTATGCTAAATGGGATGTAGCTCAAATTTCTAAAGGTGTAACTGATACTAAATCTGAATTAAAAGAAGGATATGGTATGGCTGCTATTTCTCCAATCGGTAAAGAATGGTATGAACAAGCTGCTGCATTCGAAGAATTCTGTAAAGGTAAAACTGTAGAAGAAATCGCTGCTGTAGAAACTATGGATTATCATGGTGGTAAAGCTGCTAACACTGGTACTGATTTAGCTGCAGGATGTACAATTACATTAGATGGTCCTTTAGCTGCAATTGCTAAAGCTAAATAATTCAATATAAAATTGAATAACTATAAAAGCTATGAAAAAATTCATAGCTTTTTTTAGTCTGTGTTGTTATAATAATGTACGGTGATTATAAATGAGGAAATTATTGAAATTATTTGTTTGTTGTTCTTTGACTGCAATAGTTTTAACTGGATGTAGCGAAGAATATGAGAAATACTCTCAATCTTTTATGGGTCCTTTCGATACTGTAACCCAATATATATCTTATAGTACAAGTGAAGATGAATTTAATGAACAGTGTAATTACATTCAGGAGAGATTGGAATATTATGATAAATTATTTGATAAGTATACGAAATATGATGATATCAATAATGTTTATACAATCAATGAATGTGCTGGTGAAAATGCAGTTGAAGTTGATAAACCGTTAATTGATTTGATTGAATTATCTATTGAAAGATATAATACTATATCAAATAAGGTCAATATTGCTTTTGGAAGTGTAATTGAGATTTGGCATAATTACCGAGAGAAAGCTGAAAATAATGATGGTATAGGAGAAGTTCCTACTGGTGCTGAATTAAAAGCAGCTAATTTACATACTGATATAAATAGTATCCATATTGATAGAGATTTGAATACAATATATATTGATGACAAAGATGTTTCTTTAGATGTTGGTGCTACTGCAAAAGGGTATGCTATTGAACTGGTTAAACAGGAATTAATTGAAATGGGTATTGATAATTTCTTGTTGAGTGGCGGTGGAAATGTTGCTAGCTATGGTCAAAGAAAAATAGCAAATGAATCTAGCACTTATTTAGAAGAATGTAAGGATTATTATTGTGTTGGATTAGAGTCTCCTAGAGATGGTAATTTTACTAAGGATGCAGATGATCCTTCTGAATATGAAGCTATTTTGGTAGTTGATGGTAAGTCAATTGTTACAAGTGGTGATTATCAGAGGTTTTATGAAGATATAAATGGAATAAAGTATCATCACTTGATTGATCCGGATACTTTATATCCTGCTGTAAACTTTAGAAGTGTGAGTATTATTACTGAGGATAGTGGTTTAGCAGATTTCTTGAGTTCTGCAGTTTTCTTGATGACTTATGAGGATGGACTAAAATTAATTAATTCATTAGATGGTGTAGAAGCTATTTGGCTATTAGAAGATGGTAAAATTAGAATGTCTGATGGATTAAGTGATAATGATAATTTATATATTATTGAAAAAGACAGATTGAATTAGGGGGTGCATTTATGATTTATGAATTTAAACCAAGAGGAGTATGTTGTCAAAAAATAATTATTGATGCAGAAGATGATGTTGTTAATAGAGTACAATTTATTGGTGGATGTTCAGGTAATACTCAAGGTGTAGCAGCATTGGCTCAGGGAATGAAAGTTGACGAAGTGGTTTCTAGATTAGAAGGTATTCGTTGTGGGTTTAAACCTACTTCTTGCCCAGATCAACTAGCAAAAGCTTTAAAAGAAGTCAAATAAGACTTCTTTTTTTCATATAATAATCTGAGGTGTTTATCATGATGATATTACGTATTAAAAAATTACAGTTTTTGTGTGGTATTTTATTATTGCTTCAGATTATATGTTATAAATGGATTATTCCTTTTCATTTTTTTACAGTATTATTGAGTCTTATTATTATAATAAATCAAAAATTCTTTAAAGTTATTCAATTGCAATATCATTTTTATTTGATAGGTTTATATCTGTATAGATTATGGTTATTAAGTATAGGTAATCTTTATATTCTTGAGTTAATCTATGTGACATTATGTTTATATATTTCAATTATGTTAATACTTTTCTCATTCCATTGTATTCTTTAATTTGATATAATAAACTAACAAGTGAGGTGAGCAGGATGTTTGGACATTTACAGATATATAGCTGTTATAGCTTTCAAAAAAGCACAGTCTTAATTAATGATTTAGTAAAAGATGCAAAAGAAAAGAACATAACTCATCTTGCTTTAACTGATAAGAATAATATGTATGGAATGTTACAGTTTAATGATGAATGTTTAAAGAATAATATCACACCTTTATTTGGTTTAGAAGCAGATGTTATGATTGATGATGAAATATATCCTTTTGTACTTCTTGCGAAGGATGATCTAGGATATTTTGCGTTAGTTAAGATATCAAGTTATATTTATCTTAATGAACAAAACAGTGTATCTCTCGAATTTGTGAGACAATATATACCTCATATTTATGTTATTTCAGCTTGTCAGGATGGATTAATAGAAAGATTAGTTGTAAAAGAGATGGAAGAACAAGCTGAAATGTATATGAGACAATTTAAACAATTATTTCAGGAAAATTATTATATCATGATTCAAAATCATGGTTTAGAAATGCAAAAACATTTTAATCAAAGATTAATGAGTATTGCAAAATATTGTAAAGTGAAGATTATATGCTCTAATCAGGTTAGTTATTTAAGAAAAAATGATGCTTTAGCAGTTGACTTGTTAGAGGCTTCAGCAAAAGGTATACAACTAGATATTCATCATAAACCATTAACTGATCAAAAATATTTAAAAGATGAAATAGAAATGAATGAATTGTTTGATGATGAAATCATTCAAGAAACAATGAATGTTGTTTTGAGCTGTAAAGCAACAATTCCTTTAAATCATCGAAATTTACCCCATTTTCCAGTACCAAACAATGGAAAATCAGAAGATTATTTAAGAAGTTTATGTAAAGTTGGATTAAAGAAAAGATTTAAAAATCAAACGATAGATCGAAAATATATTGAAAGATTACAGTATGAATTAAAAGTTATTCATAATATGGGGTTTGATGATTATTTTTTAATTGTCTGGGACTATGTAAGATTTGCGAAAGTCAATCATATTTTAGTAGGCCCTGGAAGAGGTAGCGCTGCAGGTAGTTTGGTGGCCTATGTATTAGGGATTACTAATGTTGATCCTTTGGAATATGATTTATTATTTGAGC
>JAXJVS010000043.1:0-4278 GCA_036308445.1 Bacilli bacterium
AAAATTAGGAGTTCAATGTGTAGCTTGTCAAGGTAAGCAATATATTGAATTAACAAGAAATCCTGATAAAGCATTAGAATTTGTATTTTCAATTTTAGATAAAGATTAGACATAAAAAGGAGGACATTATGATGAAATTTAGTGAAGATTTTGTATTTGGTGGAGCAACTGCTGCATATCAATGTGAGGGGAGTACAAGAACTTATGGTAAAGGAAAAGTTGCATGGGATGATTATTTAGAAAAACAGGGTCGTTTTTCAGCTGATCCTGCTAGTGATTTTTATCATCAATATCCAGTTGATTTAGAATTATGTAAGAAATTTAATATTCAGGCTATTCGTATTTCTATTGCTTGGTCAAGAATTTTTCCTGAAGGAAAAGGAAGAATTAATCAGGAAGGTGTAGACTTCTATCATCAATTATTTGATGAATGTCATAAGAATGGAGTAGAACCTTATGTCACTTTACATCATTTTGATACTCCTGATGTCTTACATAAAAATGGTGATTTTTTAAACAAAGAAACTGTAGAAGCTTTTGTAGAATATGCTAAATTCTGTTTTGAAGAATATAAAGATCAAGTGACTTATTGGTTTACTTTTAATGAAGTTTGGCCTATTTCTACTAATCAATATATTGAGGGAACTTTCCCACCATGTATTCAATATGATGTGAATAAAGCTATTCTTTCTATGCATCATATGATGTTAGCTCATGCTAAAGCAGTTGTAGCGTATAAAGAAAAAGGATACAACGGTAAGATTGGTGTTATTCATTCTTTAGAAACAAAATATCCTTTTGATGAAAGCAGTGAATTAGATAAAAAAGCAGCCAAAACTGATGATATTCTTGCTAATCAATTCTTATTAGATGCAACATTCTTAGGAGAATATACTGATGAAACTTTAGAAACTATTCAATATTTAGCTCGTATTAATAATGGTGAATTTAAAGCTTTAGATGAAGATATTGAGATTATGAAGAAAGCAGCTAAGTTAAATGATTATCTAGGTATTAATCATTATCAGAGTAACTTTGTAGCACACTGGGATGGTGAAAATGATATTCATCATAATGGTACTGGAGAAAAAGGTACTAAACGTTTTAGATTAAAAGGTGTAGGAGAAAGAAGATTTAAAGAAGGTATTGAAACAACTGACTGGGATTGGTTAATTTATCCAGAAGGTTTATATGATATGGTTATGCGTATTAAGAATCAATATCCAAATTATAAGACTATCTATATTACTGAAAATGGTATGGGATATAAAGATGATTTTGAAGATGGTATTATCTTTGATGAACCTAGAATTGATTATATTGAAAAGCATTTAAAATATTTAAATAAAGCTATTCAAGATGGTGCTAATGTGAAGGGATATTTTGTATGGTCATTAATGGATGTGTTCTCATGGTCTAATGGATATAATAAACGTTATGGATTATTCTATGTAGATTATGCTACTCAAAAACGTTATCCAAAAGCATCAGCATATTGGTTTAAACGATTAGTAGCATCAAGGGAGTTATAATTATGAAATATAAAGCAGTTATCTTTGATTTTAATGGTACATTATTTTTTGATAATGATAAGCATGTGAAAGCATGGAATGAGATTTCTAAGCTTATTAGAGGTAGAGATATTAGTTTAGAAGAATTACATACTCAATTTAATGGTGTGCCTAATCATAAGATTATTCAGTATTTATGTCAGAGTCATTGTAATGAAGAAGATATTCGTAGATATTCTTATTTAAAGGAATCTTATTATCGTAAATTCTGTAAAGAAGATATTTCTACTTTTCATTTAGTTGATGGAGTAAAGGAATATTTTGAAATGTTGAAAGATAAAGATATTCCTTTTACGATTGCTAGTGCTTCAATTAAAGAGAATATTGATTTCTTCGTAGAATCATTTCATTTAGATCATTGGATTCATCCTGATACTATTGTTTATGATGATGGTCTTTATGAGAACAAGATTATGATGTTTAAAGAAGCTGCAAGAAGATTAAATGTAACAGTAGAAGAATGTTTGATTTATGAAGATTCATCTAGTGGTATAAAAAATGCCTATGAAGCAGGATGTAGAAATATTGTTGTTGTAGATTCTGCAAATAAAAAAGAAGAATATGAAAATTTACCTGGCGTTATAAAGGTGATAAATCATTTTAAAGAAGTATAAATCTTTTAATGGAGATGGAAATGAAACCCTAGTTATCGACTTATTATCCAATTATCTCCATTATAGAGTTAGAAAGTCATTCGTATCTGTTAGTGAATGACTTTCTCTTGTTTTATAAATAATTATTATATAAGGAGAAGAAAATGAAAATTTTAGTTACAGGTGGAGCAGGGTATATTGGTAGTCATATTTGTGTAGAGTTAATTGAAGCAGGTCATGATGTTATTGTGATTGATGATTTTTCTAATTCAAAACCAGAAGTATTAGGTTTTATTAAAGACATTACTGGTAAAGAAGTATTACTCTATGAGTTTAATCTTTTAGATGAATATAAAACAGAAGAAGTATTTATTGAAAATAAAATAGATGCAGTTATACATTGTGCTGCTTTTAAAGCAGTAGGAGAATCTGTGAAAAAACCGATAGAATACTACACAAATAATTTAATGAGTACTCTTATCCTTACAAAAATGATGAAAAAATACAATGTCAATAATATTGTCTTTAGTTCTAGTGCTACAGTTTATGGTGATCCTAAAATTGTACCATTAACAGAAGACTCAAAGTTAGGGGAAACAACGAATCCATATGGTACTAGTAAAGCTATGATGGAAAGAATATTAATGGATGTGCAGAAAGCAGTACCTGATATGTCAGTAACTCTATTACGTTATTTTAATCCTATTGGTGCTCATGATTCAGGTCTTATTGGTGAAAATCCTAATGGTATTCCCAATAATTTAATTCCATATATTATGAAAGTTGCAACTAGAGAATTACCTTATTTAAATGTATTTGGTAATGATTATGATACGCCTGATGGAACAGGGGTTAGAGATTATATTCATGTTGTAGATTTAGCTAGAGGACATCTTTTAGCAATTGAAAACTATAGCCAGCCAGGAGTTCATATTTGTAATCTAGGTACAGGAATAGGATATAGTGTATTAGATATTGTAAAAACATTTGAAAAAGTTAATGGTGTAGAAATTCCATATAAGATTGTAGAAAGAAGACCAGGAGATATTGCGGTATGTTATGCTGATCCAACTAAGGCAAAAAATGAACTTAGCTGGGTTGCTGAAAGAAATCTTGAGGATATGTGTCGAGATACTTGGAATTATGCTAAAAAACAGTTGTTATAGGAGTAGGAATTCATTAGGTATTAGTGTATAATATTAAATATGAAGGAGTGAATAAAACATGAGATATGTTGATTTTAAAGGAACAAATATGAAAGTTTCTCGATTAGCATTAGGATGTATGCGTATCGGTGATAAATCTGTTGAAGAAGTTGAAGAATTAGTGAAGACAGCCTTAGATTTAGGTATTAACTTCTTTGATCATGCAGATATTTATGCTGGTGGTAAGAGCGAAAAAGTTTTTGGAGAAGTTCTGAAAAAACATCCAGATTGGCGTAAGAAAATGTATATCCAATCTAAATGTGGAATTGTTCCAGGTGTTTGTTATGATTTTAGTCAGGAACATATTCTTAAATGTGTAGATGAAAGTTTAAAGAATTTAAATACTGATTATCTAGATGTTTTATTATTACATCGTCCTGATGTTCTAATGGATCCTAAAGAATTAGCTCTAACATTTGATATTTTACATACAAGTGGTAAAGTAAAATACTTTGGTGTTTCTAATATGAATCCAATGCAGATTGAATTAATTAAAAAATATTCAAATCAACCTATTATTGTTAATCAGGTGCAATTTAATTTAGTTAATGCCGGAATAATGGATTGTGGTATTAATGTGAATATGACTAATAATGAAGCTATTAATAGAGATGGTAGTTTGTTAGAATATTGTTATTTACATGATATTACTATTCAGCCATGGTCTATATTACAAGCTTCTTGGGAAAAAGGAACTTTTATAGATCATCCTGATTATAAAGAATTAAATGATAAATTGGAAGAGATAGGTGCTAAGTATGGCTTAGATAAAGCAGCTATGTCATTGGCATGGATTTTAAGACATCCTAGTCGTATGCAGCCAATTGCTGGAACAACTAATCCAAAACATTTAGCAAATCTTGCTAAAGCATGTGATATTAAGATTTCGAGAGAAGATTTTTATGCATT
>JAXJVS010000044.1:0-11109 GCA_036308445.1 Bacilli bacterium
ACTATGATGAAGATCAATATACAATGTAATCAACAATTCATGAATACTATCAAAAGAAAACTACAATTATATTTTAATGATATAGACTACGTAGATTGTTTATCAGAAGGAATAGTATGCATTAAAGAAATTAAAGATTTAGATGATATAGAAACGTTATCTAAAAATGGCTTAGACTATATTTTTATAATTGATTCTGGTGAATACATGTTCGAACTATTAGAATATAGTCCTATTAGCTTTATTAGAGTAATGAATATAGAGGGAGATATTGAAAAAGTAATACGCATTTTACAGTGTAAAAATAAAGGAGTAGGTAAAATTTTAGAGTTTAAGGTAGGATATCAAAATATTAGAATAGACTCAGATAACATTGAATATATTGAATCTTATGGCCATTATCTTTTTATTCATACTCTAAGCGCAGTGTTTAAAGTAAGAGAGAAGATTTCAAATATTTTATCTAAACTAGAATCACTTGGTTTTTTGCGTGTTCATAAATCATATATTGTTAATACGAATTATATAAGTGTTAAGAAAATTAATGAATTAAAAATGAAATCAGGAGCTATCATACCGATTGGTGATACATATAAATCTATTGTTAGAAAGAATAAATAAATCAGCATTATTTAATCTTGCTGAATTTTATAAAGAAAATCTTGGTAGTTATCGATTAGCTTATGATTTATTTAAAAGCGCTGATGATTTAAATCATGATAAATCATGTATAGAATTATCAAAAATGTATATCAATGGTCAAGATGTTAAAAAAGATGAAGCAATGGCGAAACATTACTTTGAAAAAGCAGTAGATGTAAGCAGTAAAGATGGACGTTTGCTTTTAGCACAAATGTGTATTGATGGAGATGCATTAGATAAAGATTTAGAATATGCAGAACACTTAATATTTGAAGTGATTAAAGAAGATAAGACTAATGATGCTTTACTTTTCTATTTTGAAAAACTAATAAAAAAAGAGATAAGCATTATTAATGAAAGTATTATATTAGTAAAAGGATACTTAAAGTCAGCTTTTGATAATGAAAATAGAATTTCGATAGAAGAACATAAAATCTTAGAACAAATCATACAACAAACACTTCTAGATAGAATCTCAGTAAATTTTGGCAAGGAGTTAAAAGACTTGCAATAAGCAAGTCTTTTATTTCATTGTTTGATCATATATATCTTTAATATTAGAACCAACATCATAATTTTTAAATCACCGCTAATGATAGATAGATGATATAGGTTACTATGATCAATTGTAAAGATTTATGAAGGTTAATAAATCAACTGGTAAGGTGCATTTTCTATAAAATAGGTATATGAAGGATAATAAATAGCTATAAATTTAGGTATTCATATCCCACAGATGAGAACTAAATAATAGCAATATAATCAACATAATTAGAAATATTTAAATAAAGATAAATTAGGCATATATTGTAACTTGTATAGTTATATCGAATATAACAAGTTAACTAATATATGCTTTTTTTCTTGTGCCCTTTATTGTGTAAAGTATTTTTTTGAAGGGGGGGAATAAGTTTTGTTCAATCATAAGAAAAACAATACCATTTAAGTGATTTTCATCATAAACATAATCATCAGGATTATTTTTCATCAAACTTGTAAATGTTCTTTTCATATAATTACATCTACTTTAACATCAACAATGCAAACCTGCAGTTTAAGAATTTTAGAAATTTCCTCCACACGATGGTCTACAATAACAGAAATGTTAATTCTATCATCATGAATAATTTCTAACTTTGTAAGAGGTCTAGCAGAGTCAGGAATGTAACTTCTCCAAATAATATAACAGTACTGTTCATGCCACCAGGTTTCCCTTTTTTATATCATTATTAGATATAATGAAAATAATATTTTCATTAATAATCAATTCTATTTATGAATATAGGTATACAATAAGAGAAACTATGTTTTGAATTACATATTACTAGTTTTCAATATAATAATAAAAGGATACGAGTTTTTTCATTTATTTAATCATAAAGAAATTTAAAGAAACGAAAATGACTTATATTATTTTTATAAAATTTAATAATTATTTGTTAGAAGTAAATTTATGTAAGATATATTTAGAATAAATGAGTTCTTTATAATCATTTTTTAGTTAGTTAACTTTGATTATTAATATAGGTGTTTTTTTAGCTAAAAATATGTCGACTAATGTCATTATAGTCGATATAATTTAGAATACTTGGATATTTATTTTTAAGATATTACTATTGCTTAAATGAAGCAAAAATGTATATATATTTGATTGTTTACGTATCTTGCATTATTAATTTTTGTTATAATTAATTATATATAAACAAAATTTAAGGTAAGGAGAAAGATGATGAATATATCTAAAGACAAAATCATTTTAAAGAAAATAGAAAGTCCAAAGAAAGATTGGACTGGTAAAGAAATCATGTTAACAGATGAAACAATGTTAAATCGTAGAAAATCAGTTCTAGAAAAAATGAAGGAAAGAGACTTAGATGCTTTAGTAATCTATGCAGATTTAGAGCATGGTGGAAATTTTGAATATTTGGTAGGATTTCTACCAAGATTTGAAGAAGCATTATTAGTTTTGCATAGTAATGATGAAGCCTATCTAGTTTTAGGTAATGAAAACTTAAATAAAGCTAGTAAAGCTAGATTAACAGCTAATGCTATTCATTGTCCTCATTTTTCATTACCTAATCAACCAATGAGAACTAATAAAACATTTACTGAAATTTTATCAGAAGCTAAGCTAGAAAACAAAAAAGTAGGAGTAGTAGGATGGAAAAATTTTACAAGTCAATTAGAAGATAATAAAAAACTATTTGATATTCCTATGTTTGTTTTAGATGGATTAGTAAAATTATGTGGATATGAGAATATTACAAATGAATGCAATATTTTTATTGGTGATTATGGTGTACGTACAAT
This sequence comes from Bacilli bacterium, assembly GCA_036308445.1. Classification (GTDB taxonomy): domain Bacteria; phylum Bacillota_I; class Bacilli_A; order Erysipelotrichales; family Coprobacillaceae; genus MGBC113645. The sequence goes on from JAXJVS010000044.1 coordinate 2,953, forward strand.
TAATAATCCTAATGAGATTGCACATTATGAATATGGAGCAGCTTTAGCATCAGATTGTATGCTTGATGCTTTAGAATCATTAGATATAGGAATAGAAGAAAAGGAAATTGCTGATAAGTTAGTTAGATATGGTCAACAGACAAATGTTGTAACTATTGTGGCTTTTGGACCACGTTTCATAAAAGCAAATATGTATCCTACTTCTAAAAAATTAGAAGTAGGAGATACAGTATCTTTAACTGTTGGACATAAAGGAGGATTATCTAGTCGTGCTGGATATGCAGTTGAATGTGAAGATCAGCTTCCTATAGAACAAAGAGATTATATCAGTAAAGTATGTATTCCTTATTTTAATAGCATTAAAACTTGGTTGGAAAATGTTCATGTTGGTATGACAGGTGATGAAATGTATAAACTTATTGATACAGTTTTACCAAAGAGTGAATATCACTGGTCACTTTGTCCTGGTCATTTAACAGCAGATGAAGAATGGTTATCTTCACCTATATATGAAGGTTCTAAAGAGACTATTAAGAGTGGTATGTTATTTCAAACAGATATTATTCCTTCGGTTAGTGGTTATGCTGGTGTTTCTATGGAAAGTACACTATGTATTGCAGATAATGAATTAAAGAAAAAGATAAAAGAAGAGTATCCTGAAATGTATGAAAGAATGCTGAATAGAAGAGAATATATAATTAATGTAGTTGGTATTCATATTTCAGAAGATGTATTACCTATGTGTAATACACTAGCATATATGAAACCATTAATGCTTAGTGATAAAGCAATGGTTGTAGAATAAGATAATAATATATAGCTGTTAATGAGATGAGTAAAGAAATCGACCGCAAATGCGGTCTTTTTTTACGAAAGCGAATATGACAACATTTTAAACAAAATAGTAATCCGACTGTAAAATAAAAGTCAAAAAGTGGATAAAATGGGAATATGTTCGAAAATCGAACAATGAGTAAATCTTTGAATATGTACTAGGTGGTGAACAGCATCCTAAATTATTATCTGTTCGAATATTTAATGATAAGACAAAGAATATTGTTTATAATAAACAAACTGCCGAAGCTAAAGAAAAAATATATCTAATTGCCCTTTATGTATTATTGGAAAAAATGCGAATAAAAAGCGTATTTGGAAATTAAAGGAAATCGATGCTGTTCATGTTACTGCTTGGAGTAAAGTGGAGCCACTGATGAAAGAAATTGTGAAATGCTATGTATAACTCATAATAGAGCTAAAGGAAATAAATAAAACAAAATATGTAAGAGGAAGATAATATAATTAATATAAAAAATGTATACTGATGAAATAGACACTTATTTTAAGGATATGCTTAAGTATTTTGATAGATTACAGCCTAAGTCTGTAGGATTGATTGTACAGGAAAAAGGTGACTACTTCTTATTAGAGTGTATATTTGATAATATTAAGAATAATTATGAAGATATAAAGTATAAATACAAGATGATAGATAATACAATGATTGTAACGTTGGTTATAAAGAAGGGAATCTTATAATTGGATTTTTATTTAAGAATTTTTTTAATTAACCATATAACACAGGAAAAATAACTTTTTTGTTTTAACTCCGAAATATATACCTTAAAAACCAATTATGCAAAACATAAGTATCCATAATCCTCTATAACAGGGGCGGTTCAAGCTTAAAAACTAGGATATAATCTATCATTATATATGATAGTAAAGTAGGATTTTTAGATATAAAAAATATGATTAATAATGGGAAGAAAGAAGAACTATTATTATATGTATATAGAGCAGTTAGTGTGAGATGATTGGAGACACAGTATGATTTCATACTGTGTTTTTAACGTGAAATATGTTGATATAATAGTTAAAAATGTGAAATAGTATATAATAATATGCTTATTTGTTATAATTTAGAAAAAGTTTATCAACTAAACTGGAAAAGGAGCATAATCACTATGAGAAAAATGTTGTATTTTGATGTAGAGTGGGCAAATTCGAAAAATAAAAGTATTTGTCAATTAGGATTGTTATCTCAAGATTTCGATACAGGAGATCCAATTTATCCAGAATTGAATATTTATGTTAATCCACAAGATAAATTTGATAATATATGTATTAGTGTTCATAACATTACAAAGGCTAAAGTTAAAGACTGTAAACCATTTAACATAATATGGAAAGATATAAATAAATATTTTACCAATTCTATTGTTGTAGGTCATAATGTTAGAAGTGCAGATTTAAATGCATTAGTTCATAACTTGAAAAGATATTCTTTAGATATTCCTGAAATGTGGTATATAGATACTTATGAATTAGCTAGATTGGTCGTTCATCCTTCATTAGTAGATAATTATAAATTGTCTACACTATGCTCTTATTTTTGTATAAATATTGAAAATGCTCATGATGCATTTGATGATGCTTGTGCCTGTTCAGATTTATTAGAGGTATTGGTAGATACCTATGATTTAGATTTAGATCAATATATTAAAAAATATAATCCTAGTGAAGTTAAGAATTTTATTCCTTTTGTTTCTACAGTTGAGTGCAGAAGAGAGATTAATACTTTGTTTGGTGTGATTAGTGGTATTGAGGCGGATAAAGTTATTAATTCTAAAGAAGTGAATTATTTAAAATCTTGGAGAGATACTCACCAAGAATATAAATATTATGATTCTGTTAGTTTTGTAATTGAAGTGTTAGATGATATTCTAAGTGATAATATTATTACATTTAACGAGTTAAGTTATTTAAAGTCAAAGATAGTAATATATATTCAAATGATTAATTCTAGTAAAGAAACATTAGCAACTCAACACTTACAAGGATTAGTAAATGGTATTGCATGTGATGAATATATAAAGGAAATAGAAGTTAGAAAATTACAAGAATGGTTATATCAAAATGATTATTTAGATGGACATTATCCATATAATAAAATGGTTTCTTTAGTTAATACTGTATTAGAAGATAATATTATTACAAACAGTGAACAACAACAATTGGTAAAACTATTTAAAGAGTTATCTAATCCTTTGGAAGAAATAAAAGAAATGGTAATTGAATTTAGTGGTAAATCCTTTGTATTAAGTGGTAATTTTAAATATGGTTCTAAAAAATCAGTTGAGGATTACATCATTTCAAAAGGCGGAACTATAGATAAGAGTGTTAAAAAGACAACAGCCTATGTTGTTGTAGGCGCATCAGGATCAGATAAGTATTCTAATGGTAATTATGGAACAAAAGTAAAAAAAGCCTTAGAATTAAATATACCAGTGTTAAAAGAACAACAATTGTTTTAGAGTGTATGTATTTACACTCTTTTTATAGTTTTGATAAATATATTATTGTATAATGATATTAATGAATTTATTAAGGAGCTAGCTGCATGTTAATTTACGAAGGTACAAAAACAGACTTTATGCAAAGTATAGAATCAGAAACAATAGCATATGAAATAGAACAAAAGATACTAAACTCTATGCATAGACATACATCCATAAATGAGTTTCGTGCATGGGAAAACTCATTAGATGCTATGTATAAGGTATTAAATGATCAAGATATACCTTGTGATGCAGGTATTGCTATAGAATATAATATTCCTCAAACATCAAAAAGGGTAGACTTCTTAATTAGTGGATATGATAACTATGATAAAGAGAATGTTATTATTGTTGAACTAAAACAATGGGATAAGCTTACTTCGGTAGATGGAAGAGATGGTTTAGTAGAGACATATGTTGCTGGTGCTAATCGTAGGGTGGTACATCCTTCATATCAGGCATGGTCATATGCACAATTAATTAGAGATTATAATGTTAATGTACAAGATAATTATATAACTTTGCATCCTTGTGCATATTTGCATAATTATAGACGTATTGAAAATGATCCTTTGGATTATAAACAATATGATGTTTATTTAGATGATGCTCCCGCTTTTACAAGAGGACAGGTTATTAAACTTAGAGAGTTTATTAAGAAGAGTGTTGTAAAGGGGGATAATAAGAAGATTTTATATAAAGTTGAACATGGTAAAATTAAACCTTCTAAGAGTTTGCAAAACGAAATCGCAAGTATGATTAAAGGCAATCAGGAATTTGTTATGATTGATGATCAAAAGGTAGTCTATGAAGAAATACTAGATATATCTAGAGAATCGGTTAATCATAACCAAAAGAATGTTATTATCGTAGAAGGAGGTCCTGGTACTGGTAAGTCAGTATTAGCTATTAATTTATTAGCTAAACTAACTAATGAAGATCAATTTGTACAGTATGTATCTAAAAATAGTGCTCCTAGAAGTGTATATTTACAAAAACTGAAAGGTACTATGAGAAAAAGTAGTATTGAAAATATGTTCAAAGGCTCAGGGGTATATATAGATTTAGAATCTAATATGATCGATACATTATTAGTAGATGAAGCACATCGATTAAATGAAAAATCTGGTATGTTTAAGAATAAAGGTGAAAACCAGATTAAAGAGATTATCAATGCAGCAAGATGTTCAGTATTCTTTATTGATGAAAAACAAAGAGTAACATTATCGGATATAGGTAGTGTAGCTGAAATAGAAAAATGGGCTTTTGAAGCTAATGCCACAGTAACACTATTAAAATTACAGTCACAATTTAGATGTAATGGTTCTGATGGATATCTGGCATGGATAGATCATGTATTAGAAATAAGAGATACTGCTAATTATGATTTAGATGATATAGATTTTGATATACGTATATGTGATACACCTAGTGAAGTTAGAAAATTAATATATGATAAGAATAAAGAAAAGAATCGTTCAAGAATGCTAGCTGGATATTGTTGGAATTGGATTAAAAATGGTCAAAATGATACAAATGTACATGATATCATTATTGATGATTTTGAGATGAGCTGGAACCTAGGTAATGGTATATTTGCGATTGATGATACTTCTATTAATGAGATAGGATGTATTCATACATCTCAAGGATTAGAGTTTGATTATGTTGGTGTTATTATTGGTAATGATATGAGATATGAAGATAATCATATCGTTACTGATTTCAGTTCAAGAGCATCTACTGATCAATCATTAAAAGGTATTAAGAAGTTATATAAAGAAAATCAAGATAAAGCATTAAAGGTATCAGATGAAATTATAAAGAATACTTATCGTACATTACTAACAAGAGGTATGAAAGGCTGTTATATATATTGCTGTGATAAGAAATTAACTGAATATCTTAGAAGAAATATAAAAAGAGGTTAATATAATGAAGAATGAAACTATAGAACAAGTATTAAAATTTAGAGATGATAGAGATTGGAAACAATTCCATAATCCAAAAGATTTAGCTATATCTATATCATTAGAAGCTGCAGAATTATTAGAAGTATTTCAATGGAGTGGTACTAATTTATCTAATGAAGGTAAGCAAGATAAGATTAGAGAAGAGTTAGCTGATGTTGTTAATTATTGTATATTGATGGCAGATGTTTGTGGTTTGGATTTAGATGAGATAGTACAAGAGAAAGTTAAGATTAATAATAAGAAATATCCTGTAGATAAAGCTAAAGGTAAGAGTGATAAATATACTGAACTTTGAGTTAAAAATATTATAAAGATGTTCTAATATGTGTAGAAAAGGTGGCTTAACTAGGGCAAAAGAGTGAGTTACCTTTTTTATATTTTGAATAGCAATTATGTCTTTTAGTATTCTATGTAATGCATTAAACATTAACGGCATTGCATGAATGCAAAGATGTAATTCCTGTATAAACAAATTCAACCACTTCACCATTTTCACCACCTTTTCTAAAGTTCTAGATGACCTGGGACAGCAGCTATATACTAGGGATTTGATATTACCGCCAGTTCTACAGAGAGATAAAAAAATACCCCTTATTATAATATTCTACAGAAATTTTCATTTTTCATTTTTTGTGCGAAAAAGTTAAATTTTATTATTTTGTGTACTGATTAAAATAAATATGTGAATGTTTCTACATTCTTATCTTGCCTTTTATATTTTATTATTTACAAAAAATAGAAAAAGCTCAACAATAATTGTGAGCTTTATTTCGCACTTAGTGCTATTGACATTTATTATTATATAAATTCTATATATTAAATCAACAAAACTTGTAAAAAGTATAATACAATAATTTTATAAACTTAAACATTTTATTACTAATTCATTATCATCTTCTTCAATACTAATCAATTTACCATTATCATCTATTCTACATATAAGACATCTACTATATAGAGTAACATCTAATTCAGGAATAACGGCTAGAGGTTTAAGGTTGTAGCTTTTCTTTTCCAATAATTCTTGTTTTCTTTTTAACTCTTCTTCTTCCTGATATTTGTTGTAAACTAGTACACAGTTAGAATTAGGTATTCTGATGATAGTACGATCAAATCTATCACTTTCATTTACAAAACTTTTATCTAGAATTCCTAGAATATAATAATCCATATCTTCATCTCTTAATTGCATATATGTTTGATTACCATACATAGCTTGCATAACAACTGTAATTAAATCTTTGTTATTAGTTATTACAGGTTCTTCATATGAAGTTTCCTCTTTATGCATAATAGGTTTTATATCAGTGGCTTCACGACAGTATACTAATTCCTCATCTTTGTAACTATAGAAACATATAGGTGAATTACCATATCCTCTATATACTTGCATGATATCAAATTTTTTATCACCATCAAATGATGTTAAATCTTCATTAAACATATCAAGTTCATCGTAACCCGAATATTGATATAAAATAATATTTTTTTCAAGGATAACAACTCCTAATTCATCATTTCTTGAAACAGTGATATCTCCAGTTCTTAAATTACACTTATTAAATTGTTTATTCATATTATATTTCCTCCTATGTTTTATGGTTCCATTATAACTAGTTTGCAATATAATCACTACTACTCACAGTAGCAATTATTCTTTATATAAAGGTGTTAATCCTCTATCTATAAGATTAGTATTAACAGTATCTAAAGATTCTTGTTTTAATAAACCAAACCATATAATAACATCACGTTTTCTTCTAACATATAAAGGAGCATGTCCTGCATATTTAAGTAAATACTGTGTTTCATCTAATGTTGCTCCTAAAGCAAAACATATACATATTAATACATTACGTGAAGGATTATTCTTTTTGCCATTAATAATGTTACCTACATAAGAATGATTTAATCCTGCATCTATAGAAACTACAGAAGCTTTCTTATCATACTTGTTTAATAAATCTCTTAGATATTCTCCTACACGTATAGAATCATTTAATAGTTCTTCATTAACTTTTTTTTCAAATTCATCAAAAGTATTACAGCTACGTAAATAGTATTCTAATGATATTGTTCTACCATTATTTATATAAAATACATCATCCTTCATGTTTAATTCTCCTTTTTTATTATATAAATATTGTAGCATATAAAGTAAATATTAATAATGAAATTATATGATATGGATTGTAAAATTATATTCTTATTTTAGGTGGGTATAATCAATATAAGTTGATATATATTTAAACTACAGAAATATATTTTTAACAGATGTGTAAAATATGAAAGAGTAATGGTTGAATGTGTAGATAAGTTAAAATAATATAGTATGTTATAATAAAACTAAATAATTTGTTAAAACAAAATAACTATGATGTAATAAGCAATTGAGTGGCAGTGAATGAAAAACTAATTGATTATGATTATTTATATATTAAATCTATTTCATGAGAGTATATGATAAAAAAAGCAATGATTTTAACGGGTGTAGTGATTCAAAAAAGATGTTAGAAAGAAATAGATATTATGTAAGGAAAGTAAAAAAAGTATGAATACATACAGGTATGTCAACGACAATGTTTTATTTAAACTACATAATCTAGAGAAAGAAGAAAATACTAACAAAGCACGACTCTAATGAGCCGTGCTTTCATATATCAATCTGCTATTATATTTATAGTTTTATTATTTCACTAGTACGTCTTTCTCAATCTTACCTCTTACCATAAAGTAATATCCTATAACTAATATACCTGTCACAATCCAAGAAATAGGATAAACAAGTAATAACATAGTAAAACTATGGAAACATGTATTAACAAGATATACCCATAATATTCTAA
>JAXJVS010000045.1:0-3744 GCA_036308445.1 Bacilli bacterium
ATCGAAAAAGCAAATGTTATGAAATAAAGGAGAAAAAGAATGAAAGAATTAGTATTAATAGATGGAAACTACTGGTTATTTAGTTCTTACTATGCAACTGCCGCAATGGGAAATCTAATGGTTAATAAAGATGGTATTCCTACTAATGCAGTGTTTGGTTTTGCAACAAGATTAGAAACTATAATTAAGAGAAATCCGGCTGGAATTTTAGTGGCTTTTGATGCAAAGGGGAAAACATTTAGGAGTGATTTGCAGGAGGATTATAAAGCAACTCGTAAAGAAACACCGGAAGAATTAAAGAGTCAGTTTTCTATTGCTAGAGAATTTTTAGATGCTCATAATATCCCTCATTATGAATTAGAAGGATATGAAGGTGATGATATTATTGGGACTGTTGCAACTTTAGCTTCTCAGGCTGGATATAAAGTATCTATCATGACAGGTGATAAAGATATGATGCAATTAGTGAATGAGAATGTATATGTCTATAAACGTAATACTAAAACGAAGAGTGATGATGTTATTACTCCTGAATCTTTTTATGAAAAATATGGATTAAAGCCTGATCAGGTAAGAGATTTACTAGGGTTAATGGGAGATAGTGCTGATAATATTCCAGGAATAAAAGGTGTTGGAGAGAAAACTGCTTTAAAACTATTGCAGCAATATGAAACAATTGAAAATCTGAAAGAGCATATGACAGAACTCAAAGGAAAAATGGGTGAAAAAATTAGAGAAAATATTGAAATGGGTATTCAATCTAAAAAAATAGCAACTATTTTAACTGATGTTCCAATAGAATTAGATTTAGAAGATTGTTTGTATATAGGATATGATTTTAATAAATTAAAGGACTTTTATTTGAAATATGATATGAATTCTTTATTGAAACGTATGTCAATAGGAACTGTTAGAGAAGATAATGAAAAAGTAGAGTATAAAATTGTTGATAAGATGCCTAAAATAACAATGGAAAGTGCAGTTGTTGCAGGTGTTTATGATCATAATTATCATAAGTCTATTATTTTAGGATATGCAGTTTACAATAAAGAACAATCATATTTTATTAAAATGGAAGATGTAATTAACGATGAACAATTCATAAATTATTTAAAGGATGAAAGTATAAAAAAATATACATATAATGTGAAAAGTCAAAAGATTGCTTCAAAATGGAACGGAATTGAATTTAATGGATTATCTTTTGATCTTCAATTAGCTACTTATATTTTAAATCCAAGTTTAAAAGATGAAATGAAATATATTTGTGATTACTATGATTATTCTGCTTTAAAATATGAAGAAGAAGTATATGGTAAAGGTGCAAAAAAACATATACCTAATGAAGATATATATAGTGAATATATCGTATCTCAGGCAAAAGCTATTTATAAATTAAAAGATGAGGCGATTAAAAGGTTAAAAGAGGAAGAACAATATGAATTGTATGAAAATATTGAGTTGCCTATTACTTATATTTTAGCTGATATGGAATATCAGGGCGCTAAGGTGGATATCAAAGTCTTAAAGGAAATGGAAAAAACTTTTGAAGAACAGATTAAAACAATTGAAGAGGATATTTATATGTTAGCTGGTGAAAAATTTAATATTGCTTCACCAAAGCAACTAGGAGAAATATTGTTCGAAAAACTAGAATTACCATTTTCTAAAAAGACAAAAACTGGTTATTCTACGAGTCAGGATATATTAGAAAAAATAGAAGATATACATCCTATTGTACCGCTAATTCAAAGATATAGATTACTTACAAAACTATTATCAACCTATGTAAAAGGCTTGCAAGAACAAGTCTTTCTAGATGGTAAAATACATACAATTTATAATCAGGCACTCACTCAGACCGGAAGATTATCATCTGTAGAGCCTAATCTTCAAAATATTCCAGTAAAGCAAGAAGAAGGAAAGCTTATTAGAAAAGCATTTGTATCAAGTTATGATTATTTAATTTCTTTTGATTATTCCCAAATCGAGCTTAGGATTTTAGCTCATCTTGCTGATGTTAAATCTTTATTGGAAGCATTTAATAATAATAAAGACATTCATTCTCATACAGCTGCTTTGATTTTCAATGTTGATGATGAAGATGTTACAAGTGATATGAGAAGAAAAGCAAAAGCTGTTAATTTTGGTATTATTTATGGAATGGGAGAATTTAGATTGTCTAAAGAAATTGGTGTTAGTTTAAAAGAAGCAAAAGGCTTTATTGAGAAATATTTTGAACAATATCCTGAGATTAGAGTGTTTATGGATAAAGTCGTTGAAGATTGTAAAAAAGATGGTTTTGTTTCTACCGTATTGAATAGAAAGCGTTATATTCCTACAATCAATGATAAGAATTATATTATCAGAGAACAAGCTAAACGTTTTGCAATGAACTCACCAATTCAAGGAAGCGGTGCTGATATTTTAAAGCTTGCAATGATAAAAATAGATAAGAAGATGAAAGAAAATCATTTAAAATCTAAAATGATTTTACAAGTTCATGATGAATTGATTTTTGATGTTTATAAAGATGAATTAGATATTATGATGAAGTTAGTTAAAGAATGTATGGAGAAGGCATTTGAAATGAAAGTTGTATTAGAAGCCGAAGGTGCTTATGCTTCTAATTGGTATGATTTAAAATAGGAGGTTTTATGCCAGAACTACCAGAAGTTGAGACTGTAAGACAAACTTTAAGACAATTTGTGTTAAATAAGAGAATAGAAAATGTAGATATTCTTTATCCAAAAATCATTGAAAATGATGTTGAAGAATTTGTATCAAAAGTATCTGGACAAGTTATAAGAGAAATTGATAGATATGGTAAATATTTGATATTTCAGTTAGATGATTGTGCTTTTTTATCTCATTTAAGAATGGAAGGAAAATATAATATTGTATCTTCTAATACTCCTTTAGATAAACATACACATGTTGTTTTTCATTTAGATGAAAATATCGATTTGCGTTATCATGATACGAGAAAATTTGGTAGGATGAAATTATGTGATAGATACATTTATAAAAAACAACTACCTTTATCTAAATTAGGGAAAGAACCTTTTGAAATAACGACTGATGAATTATATCAAAAATTACATTCTTCTTCTTTGCCGATAAAAATGGCTTTATTAGATCAAACTATTATGTGTGGTATTGGTAATATTTATGCTAATGAAATATGTTTTATGTTAGGTCTACATCCACATACTAGGGGTTCTCGTTTATCAAAGAGAAGAGTTGATGAATTAAGAAAAGTGAGTATAGATGTTTTAAATAAAGCAATTGCTCAAGGAGGAACAACTATTCACTCTTTTGATTCAAATGGAATTACTGGATTGTTTCAGGTACAATTAAATGTTCATATGAAGAAATCGTGTCCAATTTGTAAAGGATTGATTACTAAAGAAATGTATAAAGGCAGGGGTTTATATTATTGTAAACAATGCCAGAAAAGGAGGTATTAGCTGTGATACATTGGGGAATTATTGGTTTAGGTAATATTGCTAAAAGATTTGCAGAGGGTTTAAAGTATAGTGATGTAGGTTCGCTTTATGGCGGAGCAAGTCATAATGAAGATAAAAGAGCGTATTTTAAGGAAAAATATGGTATTAAGACATACGATAATTATTATGATTTATTAGATGATGATGAGATAGATGTTGTTTATATTGCTGTACCACATGGAATGCATTATCAGTGGATTAAAGAAGCTTTAAATAGAAATAAAGCTGTTTTGTG
>JAXJVS010000046.1:0-1545 GCA_036308445.1 Bacilli bacterium
GACTATCTTACCTCCACAAAGCCAAATGGGAGCATTAGATACTACAACAAGGGATAATCAAAATAAAAATAATCTACTATACACAAAATATACTCAAGAAATCGATAGAGAATCAGCATATGAATTATTAACTAAGAAAGCTGTAGAATCTGCTCAAAAAGAAGCCAATGCTAAAGAAGCTACAATTCTTGCTAAACAACAAGCTAAAGAAGAAAAAGAAAGACAAAAACAACTTCAAAAACAAGAAGCTGCTAGAAAAAAAGAAGTCAAAAAAATTGTAAGTAGTGCAACTGGTACTATTGGTAGAGAATTAGGTAAGACTGTAGGTAAATCAATTGGTGGAAGCTTTGGTAAATCTTTAGGAGGAAATGTAGGAGCTAGTATAGCTAGAGGTATATTTAATACTTTATTAAAATAAAAAGGGACTTTCGTCCCTTACTTATCAGCAGGGAATAATACCCCTGCTTTTTTTCTTGCAGTATTTTGTACCCATGTAACTATCATACTATGTTCTAACATCTTATAACATCTATCATAATCTTTTTTATTATACATTTCTACAAACTCTACAAACTCATGATACATTCTATGTTTATTATCATTATAATTATATAAAGCATAGTCTCCATCATTCATCGATACTTCTAAAGATTCTAAAATACTTAATGAAGTATCAATATGAATACATCCTTTATCTCCTTGAATATTATTAGATAATGGTGCTTTACAATCTTTTGCTCCTATACATACACATTTAAAAGTATCATATTCTAAAATTAAGATACCTGATGTATCAATATTATTTTCAATATTAGGATAATAATGTACATCATTAGGTTTACCAAATAACCCTACAATAAAATGTATATTGTAAATATTTAAATCCATCAATGATCCACCTGATTTTGTATAATCAAAAGCAGGTAAAATATTTCCTTCTTTAAATGCATTATATCTAGAAGAATATTGAGAGAAGTTACATTCAATAATCTTGATATTTCCTAGTTTTGGTAGTAATTCTTTAATTTTAAGAAAATTAGGAGAATATTGATTTGTGATAGCTTCCCATAAAAATAAGTTTTTACTTATAGCTAATGCTTTTAATTCTTCAGCTTCTTCTATTGTAGAAGTAAATGGTTTTTCTAATATAACATGTTTATTAGCTTGTAATGCTTTTTTGGTATATTCATAATGTAAATGATTAGGTAAAGCAACATAAATAGTATCTACTTCCTGATCATCTAATAACTCTTCATAATCAGTAGAATATCTCTTAAAATCATGTTCTTCTTTAATCTTCTTAACTTTATCTTCACTTCTCTTTGTTCCTGAAATATGAACTAATTCTATATCATCAATATCATGAACAAACTGCAATAAATGCTCTACAATCATTCCACTTCCTATAATCCCTAATTTCATAACTCATCCTCCTTTTTTAAATACCTAATTGAGCAACAACTCCTATGATACCAGCAATAGCAATAAGCTGAATAGGTCCTAATTTAGTTTTCTTTGAAAGAATATATAAAACAATACCTAAAA
>JAXJVS010000047.1:0-2992 GCA_036308445.1 Bacilli bacterium
CTACGATTAGAATTATTTATATCATCTATATTCTTTTTCGCAATATTTCTTATCTTTTCACTAGGAATCTTTAATAATTCTTCATCAATTAATTTATATCCGATTTCTTTTGTTTCATCACTAGCATAATCTTGAAGATATTCACATAAAGTCATTAAAGCATTTGGATGACAACAATTTAATATCTGACCATTCTTACATAGAGCCATGAATCTATCTCCAGTTCTTCCCTCTCTATAACAAGCAGTACAGAATGATGGAATATGACCATTATCCATTAACCAATGAACAACTTCATCTAAAGTTCTTTGATCTGAAACGTCAAACTGTTCTGTATCAGTAGGTCTTTCTTCTTCACTATATCCCCCTACTGATGTACGAGAAGCACCACTGACTTGAGATACACCTAATTTCAATAACTTACCACGTACTTGTTCTGATTCTCTAGTAGAAATAATAATACCTGTATAAGGAACTGCAAGACGAATACATGCAGTAATCTTTGCAAATATTTCATCACTAATAGAATTATCAAATACTGTAGGATCAATATCATCAGCTCTTTTAATACGAGGAACACTAATCGTATGAGGTCCAACACCATGTACAGCCTCTAAATGTTCAGCATGCATAATTAAGCCTGCAAACTCATACTTGTACATTTCTAATCCAAATAAAACACCTAATCCTACATCATCTATACCACCTTCCATAGCTCTATCCATAGCTTCAGTATGATATGCATAATTATGTTTAGGTCCAGTAGGATGTAATTCTTCATAACTCTTCTTATGATATGTTTCTTGAAATAAAATATAAGTTCCTATGCCTGCATCTTTTAATTTTTTATAGTTTTCTACTGTTGTAGCAGCTATATTAACATTAACTCTTCTAATAGCACCATTTTTATGTTTAATACTATATATAGTATTAATACATTCTAAGATATATTCAATAGGATTGTTGATAGGGTCTTCTCCTGCTTCAATCGCTAATCTTTTATGTCCCATATCTTGTAATGCAATAACTTCTTGTTTCACTTCATCTTGAGTTAATTTCTTTCTAGGAATATGTTTATTCTTTAAATGATAAGGACAATATACACAACCATTGACACAATAATTAGATAAATATAATGGTGCAAACAATACAATTCTATTACCATAAAAAGCAAGTTTTATCTCTTCAGCAATCTTATATATTTCTTCTACTTTTTCAGGGATATCACATTCTAATAATACCGATGCTTCTCGATGAGTTAAACCTTGACATCTATATCCATTATCAGTTTTTATTGGTCTTGCTTTATCTAATATTGAATCAATTAATTCAATATTATTTTTATTTGCTTTTGCATATTCTAATGTTTCTAATATTTCTTCATCACTAATAAATTCTTCTGCTTTCAATGATTTAGGATTATACATTACTATTACCTTCTTTCTTAAAATCTCCTCTATCTACTATAATTTCATAACCAATTGATTTTATACGTCGTGTTAGACACATTCTACATTCTGCAGCTTCATCGCCTGTACATATTTTATTATCATAAAGCTCATATTTTTTTCTTACATTTGTAGGTGAAAGATTAGGCATTAATACATTAGCTCCCGCTAGAATTCCCATCTCTCTCCCTTTTGGATGAATTGTACCTAGTGCAGTCGTAGCTGGTAGTAAGATTGGTGGATGTATTAATCGAATAATTGACAATAAATAACAAGTCAAATCTAAACTACCTGGTTTTTCATCCTTAAATATCGTTTCATGATGTGGAATAAAAGGACCAATTCCACACATCTCTGGTTTAAACTCCTCTATAAACTTTAAATCTTTTGATAAAGTATCACTATTTTGATAAGGGGATTCAACCATAAATCCACAACCTACCTGATATCCGATTTCTTTTAAATCTTTTAAACATTGCATCCTATGTTTATATGACATACTATCAGGATGCAACTTTTCATAATGATCTTGATCAGCAGTCTCATGTCTAAGTAGATATCTATTAGCACCCGCTTCAAATAATCTCTGATAACTTTCTTTAGTTCTCTCACCTATTGATAAAGTTATTGCACAATCAGGATATCTATTCCTTATACTACTAACAATATCACAAAGAATATCATCATCAAAATACATATCTTCGCCACCTTGTAATACAAAAGTACGAAAACCCAATATATATCCTTCCTTACAACATTCTAATATTTCTTCTTTTGTCAGACGATATCTTTCACAATTTTTATTACTTGATTGTATTCCACAATATAAACAATTATTCTTACATATATTACTAAATTCTATTAATCCCCTGATATATACCTTATTACCATAGACTTCCTGCCTTAATTTTTCAGCTTTATCTCTTAAATAATCACTAACTGCATCATTTCTATTATCTATTAAATATTTATATTCCTCTAAAGTTAAAGAATGTTGTATAGATAATTTATCTATTAATTCTATCGCTTTATTCATCTTTAAATATCTTATTGGAATAAGCTGTTTTTACTCCAATACCTTCTAATTTACCAATTCTACCTGCTAAAGTAGAAATAGTATCTTGAGGAGCATCTATCGCAATACTTATAATATTTATATTCTTTTTTCTATAAGGAATACCCATTCTACCTATAATATAACTTCCATATTCATGTAATAAAGCATTTAATACTTCTATAGAATTAGTATTTTCAACTACAATTCCCATTACTGCTACTCTTGTTTCCATATTCTCCTCCTTAAAAACAAAACCGTACCTAGTAAGGTACGGCAAATAACTCTTTTATAGTAATATGCAGCAGCCTTTCATTTAGATAACAATCTTTATGTCAGGTGTTATCTATATTATAACTCTTTTTCTTTTCAAGAGTCAATGAAAGCGTTGCCAATATTTATTTACTTAAGAATTGACATGTCAATTCTATAACTTTATTTATATGTTCTAAATTATCATAATTATGACTAGCATTTTCTATTGGATAAA